>JBKOYU010000771.1:0-3666 GCA_046725575.1 Actinomycetota bacterium
GTCCACCATGCTCGCCCTCGGGCACCCCCGCACCGCCGTTCACGCTGCCCGAGCCAGCCACCGGCGCCACGGTCAGCCTCGACGAGCTCACGGGTCCCGCGCTCGTCGTCACCTTCATCTGTAACCACTTCGGCGGTGTATTGCTTTACCCGGGATAGATCGCCACTCAAGATCAAACGGGTGAGCTTGGCGAAATCCACAGCGGGAACCAGAGATTCATAGCATTCCAGGACCTCGTCGAACGCGGTGTCGGTGTCGATCACCAGGCGATTGACCGTGTGGGCGACTATGTGGGTGGTATCGGTGTCAACGCTCATAGCGTGCACGCTACTTTCTTCGCGGGGACAACCGATGTCCCAAGTACCGGCAGTTTCAGGAGTTTTCAACTGCCGGTACAACTGCCTGGTCCGCTCGCATTCATTGTGCAACGCTTCCCATGAATCGTTATGCGCCCGCACCCGTGGCCACCGGCGGTCAAGACCGACCAAACGCGCCGCCGCATGGCGGCGAAACGCCGCTCGTCGAGAAGGGAGGTGGAACACTACGGCGAGAACTGGGCAGGTCGAGCCGGTTGGAAGTCGCCCGCAGTTGATGGGGAGTCATCGTGCACCACGAGGGTTGGCAGACATTCGAATGCTCTGGCCGCCCGAATTGAGCGACGCAGACTTCAAGGAGTCCCTGACGATGGCCGCCGAGACGGGCGCCCCGGCCTACAGCAGCCGATGAAGTAGTCACACGCAATCAAAACCGATTGGAGTCAAGCAGTGTCCTCCCACACCACCTCCAAAATCTTTGTCATCGGCGGCACAGGAGCGCAAGGCATGCCCATCATCCGTGCCCTGGTGGCCGACAAAAAATACTCCGCGCGATTCCTCACCCGCGACCCCATGTCGTTACCGCTGCCACCCGAACTCGAGGAAGACCGCTAACGCGGTCCGTGTTCGCGGTGTTCAACCCGGGATTCACCAACGGAATCAACAAGCAAACTCAACAAGGAAGGAAACTCCAATGACCAAAACGACTGTGCTGGTAACCGCCGCCACCGGAAGGATCGGCGGCGCGGTCGCCACCCAGCTGCTGGAAAAGGGCATCACGACACGGGCCATGGTGCATCGAAACGATGCGCGCAGCGCCCGTCTGCGGGACCTGGGTGCCGAAATCGTCGTCGCCGATATGTTTGACATACAACAGGTTCAGGCCGCGATGGACGAGGTCGACCGGCTCTACTTCAACCCGCCCTACCATCCCCACGCGCTCGACAGCGCGGTCACCTTCGCCCTGGCCGCGCGGCGCTCCGGCGTTGAGGCGGTGGTCGCGATGGGGCAATGGTTGGCCAGCCCCGAGCATCCATCGTTGATGGCCCGGCACGCGTGGCTGACCGACAAGCTATTTGAGCTGCTGCCGAATACTGCCCACGTCGCGGTTGATCCGGGATTTTTCGCCGACAACTATTTCACCTTTGTCCCCGTGGCCGCCCAGCTGGGCGTGTTTCCGCTCCCGACCGGGGCCGGGCGCAATGCGCCCGCGTCCAACGAGGACATCGCCCGCGTCGCGGTGGGTGCGCTGCTTGACCCGCACCGCCATGACGGTCGGGCCTACCGCCCGACCGGACCGACGCTGCTAACCGGGGCGGAGATCGCCGACGCGGTGGGTGAGGCGTTGGGCCGTCGGCTGCGCCACATCGATGTTCCCCCATGGATGGTCATGCGAGCCGTACACGTGAACGCCAAACGGCACGGTTTCGATCTGTTCTTCGAGTCCTGGCTGCGCCACGCCCTGCCCGAGTATGCCCTGGGAACCTGGGAGGTGGGCGGCCCGACCACCCACGTCCGTGATGTTGCCGGTGTCGAGCCCGAGGACTTCCTGACCATCGCCCGCCGTTACGTCACCGGCCGGGAATGGCGCCGTACCCCCGGCAATCTCATCCGCCAAATCTCGGATTTCACGTTGACCGGACTCGTCCCGATGCACCGGTTGGACAAGTTCGAGCAACGCCAGCAGCACCCCCAACCCGCACACCCACGGTATTCCGGCGAATCCGCGGTCTGGCGCAGCGAGCACCCCGCCCCCGACCGCCGCGCCGCGCGTCCGTTCCCAGCAGTCGAGGCCGACCCGGCCTCGGCGTAGCCGATTGCGACCCACCCTCTCGCGTTGAGTAAACAACCGCAATCAAAACCGATTGGAGTCAACAGCAGTGTCCTCCCACACCACCTCCAAAATCTTTGTCATCGGCGGCACCGGTGCGCAAGGCATGCCCATCATCCGTGCGCTGGCGGCCGACAAAAAATACTCCGTTCGATTCCTCACCCGTGACCCCGCCTCCCCACGAGCCACGGCCCTCCTCGGACTCGACAATGTCTCAGTACTCGAAGGCTCGTTCGCCGACGAGGCCATCCTGCGGGAAGGATTCCGCGGTTGTGATGGAGCATTCATCAATATCGACGGGTTCAACACCGGCGAGAAAACCGAAATGTACTGGGCCATCCGCAGTTACGAGATAGCCCTCGAAGCAGGAATTAAATTCTTTGTGTACGGAAATCTGGACTTCGGGCTCAAGAAATCAGGATATGACTCTCGATTCCGCGCTGGGCACTATGACGGCAAGGGGCGCGTGGCCGAGTGGATCTTGTTTCAGAATCAGGTGAATAGGGACAGGATGGGCGCAGCGGTTTTCACGTCCGGCCCGTACATCGAGATGGTGATCTCGCCGCTGACACCCATGACACCCACCGTCGAGGACGGCGTTGTGACCTGGAGAGTTCCACTTGGTGAGGGCGCTGTGCCGCATGTGGCCCTGGAGGATTGCGGGTTTTATGTTCGTTGGCTCTTCGACCATCCGGAGCGTGCAAATGGCATGGACCTCGAAGTCGCTATCGAGCATATTGCCTATGCCGATCTTGCCGCCGCGTTTGAGAAGGTAACCGGACATCCAGCACAATACATTGACACGGATTTGGACACGTACTGGAACATTCCGGTCAACAACATGCTTGCGGATATGCCTGCTGGATACAATGCGGACCCCAATGACAAAAGCACCATGAGCTACCGAGATAATTTCACGGGATTCTGGAATCTGTGGAAGTACGGAATCATCAAGAGGAATTATGCCTTGCTCGATGAGATTCACCCGAATCGGATTAGGAGTGCCGAGCAGTGGTTCAGCAGAGAAGATCAGGTGGGAAGAGAGCTGGGGAAGGGCAGCCTGTGGGAGAGGGTTCAACCGGAGAACTGGCGTCAAGATTCCGCGATTCTCAAGGGTAGTGAGGACCTGAGGACAGGGAAGTTATAGATGGATCGACCCAGCCCTTCAGCGTTTGGGCCGAATTGAGGAAAACGATTGATCTTGTGTTGTGCACAATGCGCCGGTCTGCGATGCCGTCCGTTCCCGCCGTCGGTGCCCGCCCGCGGCACCTATCTCAAACGCAGGCACCCGGCCACCGCGGAGACCGCCTCGCCGGCTCGCGCTCGACCCCGGACGCCACCGACGCCGCCGCGCATACGGCAAACAACGGAAACACGTTCACCGGCAACGCATTCGGCGCCGCCACCTATCCAGCCGAGCTACTTCCGATCCACCTCAGCGGGGCCTTGTCGCAGATCGCGACACCGCCAATTCCAACTGAATAACCGACGACAGCACTGCAAGGAGTTCGCCATGGGCAC
>JBKOYU010000518.1:0-3312 GCA_046725575.1 Actinomycetota bacterium
CGATCGCGGTGATCGCTTCGCAGCGCCTCGGTACCGGGGAGGTCAAGGGCGAGCTGGGTGGTTATCAGCTGGTCGACGACGAAACGGTGCAGGTCACGATCACCGTGTCCCGCGACGACCCGTCCCGGCCTGTGGTGTGCATAGTGCGGGCGCGGTCGATCGACGGCAGCGAAACCGGCCGCCGCGAGGTGCTGGTACCGCCGTCGGCGCAGAAGACCGTACAGGTGACGACGGTCGTCAAGACCAGCAGGCCGCCGGTCGTCGGCGACGTCTACGGCTGCGGCACCGACGTGCCGTCGTACCTGGTGGCCTCCTAGAACACACGGCGCGACGCGGTGCAACAAACGGCGAACAGCCAGTTTGTGAAAAATCGCTGTCGCGACGGTGTTAGACTGGCTCGATACACGGTTCCCGCTGGGACCGTGTATTGCTGCTTTTAGTGCGCGGATTAGGCGCCGACGAACGCGGCAATACACGACGAGAGCTCCCGGCGCCGCAGACACGAGACTTCTTACGCGAAAAACGCGCGAGAGCAACGACGAGGGGAGCGCGACGTCATGACCGACACGCAGGTCACCTGGCTGACACAGGAGGCATACGACCGGCTGAAGGCGGAGCTCGATCAGCTGATCGCCAATCGACCGGTCATCGCCGCCGAGATCAACGACCGCCGCGAGGAAGGCGACCTGCGCGAGAACGGCGGTTACCACGCCGCCCGCGAGGAGCAGGGCCAGCAGGAGGCCCGGATCCGTCAGCTGCAGGAGCTGCTGAACAACGCCAAGGTGGGCGAGGCGCCCAAGCAGTCCGGCGTTGCCCTGCCCGGCTCGGTGGTGAAGGTCTACTACGACGACGACAAGAGCGACACCGAGACGTTCCTGATCGCCACCCGCCAGGAGGGCGTGTCCGACGGCAAGCTCGAGGTGTACTCGCCGAACTCGCCGCTGGGCGGTGCCCTGATCGACGCGAAGGTCGGCGAGACGCGCACCTATCAGGTGCCCAACGGCAACACCGTCAAGGTGACGCTGGTCAGCGCCGAGCCGTACCACTCCTAGCCAAGCTAGTTGGTGACTGCGCCGCGGAGCTCTAATTCGCGGCCCCGCCGCGGGTCGGTCTACAGTCCGCCTGTGACATCTCTGATAGCTGATGCCAGCAGCTTCATGGCCTTCATTCAGCCTCAGATTCTTCTCTGCGGTGCGTCTCCCGACGCCGCACGACGGGCCAGTCCGACCCTGAACGAAAAGCTACCAGTGAGCGACGACAAAAACCGCCGCCACGCGGCGGAGGTCCCGATTCCCCCGACGGCTCAAGCCGCCCGTCCCCTCGGGACGCACTGATGGCGCAGATCGCCGAGGACCTGTTTCTGCTGCTGCTGGACAACGCGTCCGCTCAGCCTGGTCTCGACCGTGCCCGCCGCGAACGGGTGCTGTCGGCCGCGGTGCTGCTGGATCTTGCGCACGCATGCCGGATTCGGCCTGCGATGGTCGGTGAACCGGTCGAGCCTGGCCGGCTGGTGGCACTCGCGGTTCCGGGACCGATGGATCCCATCGTGGCGCCGGCGTTCCAGCTGCTGCAGCGACGGCCGCTGCGTCCCGCGACCGCGGTCAAGCGGCTGGCCAAACACACCGAGGAGAACCTCGCCAACTATCTGGAGTACACGGGCCAGATCCGGCGTGTTCGGTTGAACTCCAAGCGTTTCAGCCACGCCTATGCGTGGCCGCTGACCAACAGGGACCGGGTCGGCCAGGCGCGCTCGGCGCTGCTGGCGGCGTTATTCGACCGCAGACCGCCCGCCCCGCCGACAGCGGCGATCATCTCGTTGCTACACGCGATCGACGGGCTCGGTGCGTTGCTGAGCCTCAACGACCGCGGCTGGCGATGGGTGCATGCCAGGGCCGGCGAAATCGCCAGCGGCAGTTGGGGAGACGAGTACCCGTCGGCGCTGGCCGAAGTGAACCTGGCGATCACCGCGTCGGCGGTGCGAGGGGCGCTAGCGTAGCGCCTGCTCCAGGTCGGCGAGCAGGTCGGCGGAATCCTCGATGCCGACCGACAGCCGCACCAGGTCGTCGGGCACCTCCAGTTGCGAGCCCGCCGTCGAGGCATGCGTCATCGCACCGGGATATTCGATCAGCGACTCCACGCCGCCCAGTGATTCGGCGAGGATGAAAACCTCTGTCCGAGAGCAGAAGTCGTGCGCGGCCTGCGGCCCGCCGCGCATCCGCACCGACACCATGCCGCCGAACCCGCTCATCTGCCGCTTGGCGACTTCGTGGCCGGGATGGCTGGGCAGTCCCGGGTAGAGCACGGTCTCGACGGCAGGGTGACCGTCGAGGAATTCGGCGACCAGCCCGGCGTTGTCGCTGTGCCGCTGCATCCGCAGCACCAGCGTCTTGAGCCCGCGCATCGTCAGGTACGCGTCGAACGGGCCTGGCACCGCGCCCGCGCCGTTTTGCAGGAACGCGAACGCGGTGTCGAGTTCTTCGTCGTTGGTCAGCAGTGCGCCGCCGACCACATCGGAGTGGCCGCCGATGTACTTGGTCGTCGAATGCAGCACGATGTGGGCGCCGAAGTTCAGCGGCTGCTGCAATGCCGGTGACGCAAACGTGTTGTCCACCAACACCTTTATGTTCGACGGGGCCGCCAGTTGCGCAATCGCACCGATGTCGGCGATGGAGAGCAACGGGTTGGTGGGCGTCTCCACCCAGATCAGCCGGGTCTGCGGGGTGATCGCGGCACGGACCGCGTCGAGATCGGACAGTGCCACCGCCGTGTAGCCGATCCCCCACTGCGTGAACACCTTGTCGATCAGCCGGAAGGTGCCGCCATAAGCGTCGTCGGGGATGACGACGTGATCGCCCGGCCGCAGCACTGCGCGCAGGGCACAGTCGGTGGCGGCCATGCCGGAGGAAAACGCCCGCCCGAACGCGGCCTCCTCGACTGCGGCCAGCGACGCCTCCAGCGCCGCGCGCGTCGGGTTGCCGGTGCGGGCGTATTCGAACCCGCCGCGCAGCCCGCCGACGCCGTCCTGGGCGAACGTCGAGCTCGCGTAGATCGGCGCGTTGACGGCACCGGTGCCGGGGTCGGGCCGAAACCCCGCGTGGATGGCCTTGGTGGCCAACCCCTGAAATCTGTGTTGTTCGGTCATCGCCCATCAGCGTAACGATGGGTGATCGACGGCCGGGCTGCGCAGCCGCGAGATACCGTCAACCGATGGATGAGTTCCGTCGCGGCGAACTCGTGTTCGACGTCATAGACGCCGGGCCGCCGGCGGGCCAGTGGTTGTTCTGCTGCATGGCTTCCCGGAGCAGAACACGA
>JBKOYU010000716.1:0-4781 GCA_046725575.1 Actinomycetota bacterium
ACCGTCTCGCCGCAGCTCAGCTATGCGGCGAACGACCCGCCCCGCCGTTACGGCGTGGGTGGCCGCTCGGCGGTGACGAATAGGCTGCGCGGTGCCCCGTTTTCGAGGTCGTCGGGCAGGCTGCGGTGATGTCGGGCCATCACCTCGGCGGCCGTCTGTACCTGAGCATTCCAGCCGTGCCGTCGCAGCCAAACCGCGACGTCGCTGCGCTCCTCGAGATACCACAACTCTTCGAAGTCCGGTATCTCGATGTCGCGCAGTTTGGACGCAGCGGCCCGAAAGCGCTGCATGCGTGTCCGCTGCCGTTCCATCCAGTCCGGGTCGACCATGTCGCGGCTCATCGCCTCCACCGCCAGGCGGCTGCCCGGCGCGCACAATACATGGATCCGTTCGAACAGCAGATCCTGTGCTTGCGACCGCAGAAACATCAGCAAGCCCTCCGCCGACCACGCGCTCGGCGCCGACGGATCAAAGCCGACTTGCTGCAGATCTTTTGGCCAGTCCTGACGCAGATCGACCGGGACGTCGACAAGGACCGCTCTTGGCGTGGCACCGGTCTGCTCCAGCGTGGCCGATTTGAACTCCAGCACCTTGGGCTGATCCAGCTCGTAGATCTGCGTCCCGTCGGGCCATGGCAGCCGCCACGCACGGGCGTCAAGTCCCGCGGCCAAAATGACCACCTGGCGTATCCCGCCGCCGACCGCATCGAGGAAGAACGCGTCGAAAAACGCTGTGCGGCAGGCCATATAGTCGACCATGCCCTTCATTTGCGCACGCAGGTCGGGCTCGGCCTCCAGGAGCTTGTCGGGCAGCTCCGAACCCCACATGTTCCAGATGCCCTCCCCCGCGGCGTCGAGGAACACCCGCGCGTAGGGGTCCTCGATCAGCGGGTTGTCCTCCTCACTGGCCGCGGCACGAGCCGCCGCGACGCCCAGCGCCGTAGCTCCCACACTCTCGGTGATATCCCAGGAATCGTCGTCGCTGCGCGGCATCGTCATCCCTTCCCACGGGTCATCGGCCCGCCCCAACCTCCCAGCCCATCACACTCGACACCGAAGGTTGAACCGAAATGCAAGCGGCTCATCATGGCTGCACGATGACCGGGTCACCGACATTGACGGTGTCGTAGTACCAGGCGGCGTTGTCGGGGCTGAGGTTGATGCAGCCGTGACTGACGTTCGCGTTGCCTTGCGAGTCCACCGACCACGGAGCCGAGTGCACGTAGACGCCGCTTGACGTGATGCGTTCGGCGTACTGGGCGGTGATGAGGTAACCGTCAGGAGAATCGAGCGGAATGCCGATGGTTCGCGAATCCATCACAACGCTGCGATCCTTGTCCAGGACACTGAAATTGCCGATCGGCGTTGGCCGACTGGGCTTTCCCATCGATGCCGGCATCGCCCGCGCAACCTGTCCATCGATGCTGACGGTGAAGGTGTGCTCGGAGATGTCAGCGACACCCACTACCGCCGCGCCGGATTCAAACTGCGTCGGCGCGCCGTTGGCCACCACCGTTATCCGGCTGTGAGCCGGCCAGAAGGTGTTCGGATTCCACTGCACGACATGATCATCGAGCCACACGAAGCGCCCGGCCATTTTCGATAGCGAGGCGATGTCAATGGTGCGCTCGGCGGCCGCCCGATCCCTGATCGGCCTGGTGAAGGTCACGGTCACCGGCGCTGCGACGCCGACCACCTCGCCACCTCGCGGTTGGACTGACGCAACGGCCGTGGAGGTCGGTGACGTGACCGCCGCCAAACTGTTGCCCGACACGGGCATGCCCAGCGCCGCAATTGCCGTTGCCACAAGCAGATATCGCATCGCCTTGCGCACGGTGCCATCCCACAGACCTGAGCGAACCGGTCGTGGCTGGCATACCCGGCTCAACGCGGACGCAAACACGGCCGCGATGATTTGGCCCGGTGTGCGCGACGGTCAACCGAATCGTCCGCAACCGTTTCGCTACAGCGGCGCTGGCCAGCTCACGCCGTTCGTCAAAGCCGGCGCCGCACCGCCCGTGATGCTGCTACCCAGAGGGCTTGCGGCGTAGAGCTTGCGCATCATGATCGCATTCCATTCCGGGCGCGGCTTTGCGCCCTGCATCTGATACACCGCCTCAAGCGCGCTCGCGTTCGAATGCGTTGCCGACCCAACAACTCCGTCGGCGTGCAAGTTCCCACGGCAGTGGCAACTGTCGGCCGGTCTTCATTGCTGCGCCGCAATGTGTTCGTCGAGGCAACGGGGATGCCGATACCCGGCCAACCACCGCTGATTAGCAACGAACACCCCATCGAGCCGATCCCGCACCGCATAACGCCAGCTCAACGCAGCGCAAGCCCGCCCGGTCGCGGCGAACGCTTCGCGGTCACGCTCGCCGATCAGATGCGCAGGCCGCGAATCGAGCACCATCACCGCGCCGCGGGCCGAACGCACCAGGAAATCCGGAGCATGACGGCGCCGCTTGCCTGCCCACAGGCGTCCAGAACAACCAAAACGGCTGGGACACGATCCCGACCACCGAGGCGTCGAAGTCGAGCGCCACCAAGTGATCCCGCTTGACCCAGGGCTCGAACCCGACCAGGCCGCCCAACGTCGAAGCCCAATACCAACCGGGGAAATTGCGCTGACCGCGATACGACGGGAACGACCGAACCGGTCGCCCAAGCTCGTCGACCACATCGGGCAGCCGCCACCACGGCACCCGTTGCTCGACACCAGCCTCGGTGACGAACACCGCCTCGAAATCGTCGGCGGCAGAAACCACTTGCTCTCTCTGACCCAGCACAAAGACATCCTCCCCGCCAGATACAGCAGGCGCACCGCCACCCCACCGCCACATTCACTGGGAATCCGCCACATCCGGCCGAATCCGACATCTGGTGTCGGGAGTATCTGATTAACGGTGGATTCGGCTCTGGCACTGGTTAATTGGTGTTGGGTGTGATTCGTCCGGCGAATGTGATCGAGAATGCGTTCAGTGCTCCTTTCCATCTCATGGCCCATCGTGCCCGGCCCTTGCCGGTCGGGTCCAGGGCTCGGGTTGCCAGGTACAGGCACTTGAGTGCGGCCTGCTCGGTCGGGAAGTGCCCCTCTCGCGCGAATTGCCCTGCGGTAGCGGACATTCAACGATTCGATGGCGTTTGTCGAGCAGATCACGCGGCGGATCTCGACGTCGTAGTCGAGGAACGGCGCGAACTCCGACCAGGCCTTTTCCCACATCCGCACGATCGCCGGGTAGCGCGGGCCCCACTTGGCGGCGAACTCGGCGAAGCGTTCCTTGGCCGCGGCCTCGGCTGCCGCCGTGTAGACCGGCCGCAGATCGCGCGACATCTCGTCCCAGTACTTGCGCGACGCGTAGCGAAACGTGTTGCGGATCAAGTGAATCAGACACGTCTGCACCACGGTCAGGGGCCACACCGTGGTGACCGCGTCGGGCAGGCCCTTCAGCCCGTCGCACACCGCGATGCACACGTCCTCGACGCCCCTGTTGCGGATTTCGGTCAGCACCGCCAGCCAGAACTTCCCTCGCCACCGTCGCCGGCCCACAGGCCGAGGATGTCGCGCTCCCCGCCCACGGTGACCCCGATGGCCACGTAGACCGGCCTGTTGGCCACCTGGCCGTCGCGAATCTTCACGTGGATGGCGTCGATGAAGATCACCGGGTAGACGCGCCAGCTCCAGCGGCCGATTCTGCCATTCGGCCATCTCGCCGAGCACCTTGTCGGTGATCCGGGAGATCGTGTCGCGCGACACCGTCGCACCGTACACGTCGTCGAAGTGCGCCGCAATCTCGCCGGTGGTCAAACCCTTTGCGCTCAACGACAATACGATCTCGTCGATCCCCGTCAGCCGCCGCTGGCGTTTCTTGACGATCTGCGGGTCGAACGTGGCATCGGTGTCGCGAGGCACCTGGATGGTGACCGGCCCGATCTCGGTGAGCACCGTTATCTTCAGCTGAATCGGGCCCGTTCATAACGTGTATCAGGTGGGTCCGAAATCCCTGACATCGCGTCGTGGATGGGATTACCTTCTGCTGTCTATCACGGAACGGGAGGTAGGGGATGCGGGTGCAGCGCGTGTTGATGCCGGGCACAGGCTTCGAGTCCTGGACGGTGCTCGGTGATGACCACATGCCGGTGGAGCCAATCGAGCGGTTCCTGTCGTATCTGGCGTCGATCGAGAAGTCGCCGAACACGATCAAGGCGTATGCCCACGATCTGAAGGACTGGTTGACGTATCTGGATCGGCACGGTGTGGACTGGCGGGCGGCGCGGTTGGAGGATGTGGCCGGGTTCGTCGCGTGGCTGCGGATGCCGCCACCGGCCCGCGACGGCCTGGTGGCGGTGCTGCCGGCGGTGGAACCGCACTGCTCGGCGGGCAGCGTGAATCGAAAGTTGTCGGCGGTGACGTCGTTTTGCGGGTTCCATGCCCGTCACGGTGTTGAACTGTCGGGGCTGCTGATCACGATGCAGCCGGCGACCGGGCGCGGCCGGGGTGCGGCGACGTCGTATCGACCGTTCCTGCATCATGTGTCCAAACACGGTGGTGAGCGGCGGCGGACGATCAAGCTGAAAGCGCCGAAGTCTCTGCCGAAAGTCCTTACTGTTCAACAGGTTCAAACGATCCTGGATGCCTGTGAGCATCTGCGGGACCGGCTGCTTTTTGCCCTGATGCTCGATACCGGCGTTCGGGTGGGTGAGGCTCTGGGGCTGCGCCACGAAGACCTCACCATCGCAGAGAAGACGATCACCATCACTGCGCGTGACAACGACAACCGGGCC
>JBKOYU010000410.1:0-12705 GCA_046725575.1 Actinomycetota bacterium
GGGCAAGGGCGTTATGCACACTTGGTATCTGGTCGGGCGCCGCGACGACGAGGCCGTGCGCGGCGCCGTCGAACGCGATGTCGCCGCCGCGGGCAGTTCCTAGCCCACCACGCGGATACGCCGCCACCTCGCTCGAAGACCTGTCGGCGGGCATGGGCATGAACCGGCCCAGCATCTACGCCGCGTTCGGCGACAAACGCGCGCTGTATCGGCGGGCCGTCACCGACTACGCGGACCTCAGCCGCAGCTGTCTGGCGACGGCGCTGGCCAGGCCGCGATCGTTGCGCGACGGGCTGCACGCGGTCTACCGGTACGCGCGCGACTTCTACCTGACCGGCGACGACGCGCCGCGCGGCTGCTTCCTGCTCGGCACCGCGGTCACCGAGGCCAACCGCGATCCGAAAGTCCGGGCGGCCGTCGAGGCGACCATGGCGTCGTTCTCGGCGACGTTCACCGAACGGTTCGAGCGCGCCGAACGCGACGGGGAGCTGTCCCCGCACGCGCCCGACGCGCTCGCACAAATCGCCACAGCGGCGCTGAACACCCTCGCGGTGCGCGCCCGCACCGGCGCATCCGCAGCGGTCCTTGACCCGCTGATCGACCCCGCGGTCGACGTGATCTGCGGTCAGGCGGACTAGACCTTGCGGTTCTCCGACTTGATCAGCCAGGCCAGCTTCTCCAGGCCGTCGATCAGCTGATGCAGGATGTCGGCGGTGCTGGGATCCTCGGCGTCGACCGCGTCGTGCACCGTGCGGATCGTGTCGACCGCCGCGTAGACGCGGCCCGTGATCAGGTCGACGACCTCGGTGGTGCCTTGCTCGTAGGCCGGGAACTGCGGCAGCGTGGTGCTGGCCGCGACGGTGTCGGACCGGCCGTCCGGCACCGTATCCAGGGCCCGCATCCGCTCGGCGATGGTGTCGCTCGCCTCACGGGCGAAGTCGACGAGCTCGTCGAGCTGCAGATGCAGATCGCGGAAGTTGGTGCCGACGACGTTCCAGTGTGCCTGCTTACCCTGCAGGTTTAGTTCGATCAGGTCGACCAGCACCCGCTGCAGGTTGGCGCCGAGCTCCGGTGATGCCTGAAATCCCTGTAGTTCTGTTTCTTTGCGACGTGTTGTAGTGCCCATGCTCAGGTCAACGCACCATAATCTGGAATGAGTCCAAATTATTCTGTGGCGCCGGTCACACCGGCCTGATCCTGCTGCTGGTCCTGCCTCTCCAGCAGCCGCGCATAGCCAGCCCCCATGCCCAGCAAGACAAGTCCGACCACGATGAACACCACCACGCGGAAGATGCCGTCCAGCGTGCCGAGGTCGAACAGGAACAGCTTGGCCATTGCCGCGGCAACCAGCGCCAGCCCGCCACCGATCGGCAGGGACCGCTCCGATTTGGCCAGCCGCGCCGCGTAGATGAACAACCCGGCGGCCATCGCGATCCAGCAGATCGTCGCGGCCATGTGACCGGCGAAGAAGCCACCGCCCTCGCCGCCGACCAGAACGCCGGCGGTCACGGTGAACGTGGTGACGGCGTAGGCGATCACCGCGGCCGCACCCGCCCATACGTACACCTCGCCCTTCCACGACCACGCGATCGCGATCGCGCATGCCACCAGCAGGACGCTGGCGACGAGGGTGGAGACGGCGGCGGACGTGTCCAGTTCGGTGGCCCGCATCAGTGAGCTTGGCGGCGCGTAGCTCAGGTAGATACCGCCACCGACGACGCCGAATCCGATCGCGGCCCACCGCGCGATGTCGTCCCGCCGGCCCGCGATCGCGACCACCACGGCCATCGCCAGCAGAACCGGGCCCGCGATGTACCCGTCGAACGCCACGGTCACCGCGATCAGCGCCGAGATCGCGGATAGCGCCGACCAGATCTGCCGCACAACGCCCGTCACACCTGGCAGGCCGGTGAGCACGATCGCCAGCAGCGCCGCGGCCAACGCGGCCGCCATCAATGCAGCCACTACCCGGTCGACGGCCAGCGAGACGCACAGCAGCGGCACCGCGCCCGCCGCGGTCAGTAGTGCCATCGCGGCCCGATTTCCGGTGCGCGGCAACAGGATCAGCGCCCCGGCAATGGCCAGCACCGCAGCGATGCCGCACGCGCCCGCCAGCCAGAGATCGCGCCCGGAGTCGAGGTAGACCCCGGCGAGCGCCACCAGCAGCGAGAAGGTGCTCGCCGCCGTGCGGGCCGCGTGCAACCAGATCCAGTCCTTGCCGAGCTGCACCGGCAACGCGGCCGCGGACAGCGCCAGCATGAACCCGACGAGCAGGAGCGTGATGCCGTCGGTGACCACCGGCGCGAGCCCGATCAGCGGCACCAGCACCAGCAGGCCGAGATGCTGGGAGTCCCAGCGCCGGGCCAGCGTCAACCCGCCGCCGCCGATGATCGCGGCGATGACCAGCCCGACGGATGCGGGCACCCAGTGATAGATCGTGGTGACTGCGATGACGTCGATGTACGCCGCCGCGACGCCAGTGGCCGCCAGTGCGATCGCGCCTACCCGCCCGCCGGGTCGCGCGTACAGCCACCACCCGGCCGCCACCAGCGCCGCGGCAAGCAACGCTCCACCGGCGACGCGGAACTCCGGGCGCAGAATGCCAGCCTGGGCCGCCAGCACCAGCAGCAACACGACGCCGATCAGGGTGACCGCGACGCCCGCAACGGCGAGCACCTTGCCGATCCAACCCTCGGAGCGTTCCTGCCGCGGCTTCGGCGGCGCGGGTGGCCGGGGAACGTGTGGAGGAGCCGGCGGATACGGTGCCGGGTATTGCGGTGGGTATTGCGGCCAGTACGGCATCGCGGGCGGGACGTACGGCACAGGCTGCGGCGGCGCGACGGGCTGCGGCGGCGCGACGGGCTGCGGCGGCGCGACGGGCTGGGTCGCCGGCGGTTGCTCCGACAGCAGGCGGTCGAGCTCGGTCAGATCCGCGGAAACGCAGGCCAGCTGCTGGGAGATCGCGGCGAAGTCCGCGGACAGCCTGGCGATAACGGCATGATGCGGTTCGGTCATGCCGTTATGGTTCAACAAACCTGCCGTTTTCGGATGAGTAGGACTACTCGGCTACGAGCCTGCTGAACGACGCTTGTCGTCGGCGACAACAAGCCGCCGTTCCGTTTGCCCGACTCACTCGGAAATAGGCCGAATGCCCAGGTCGCGGATGTTCGGCAACGGGTGCATTCGGCCTCATTTTCATCCCCCTACACCGGGGCGCAGCCGCCTGAACGCTCTCAGCGACAACAGCGTTTACCCAGGTCACCGCCACAACGAGAGTAAGTTGATCAGCGACAACACAGTGCTATCACCGCAGGTCCGCGGGTTGTCGCTGAGACGCGGGCACGAAGCTGGTCGGCCGGAGACCGCTTCGCGTCGCCGTAGTTCAGCGTTCGCTTAGTCCTTGTCCAAACCGTGTTCGATCGCATAGCGGGCCAGCTCGACCCTGTTGGCGACCTGGAGCTTGCGGAACGTGGCCTGCACGTGGTTCTCGACGGTGCGGTGGCTCAGCGACAGCCGGGCGGCGATCTGCTTGGCCGTCAAACCCTTGGCGACGTGGCGCAGTATCTCGGTTTCGCGCTCGGTCAGGCTCGGCGTGCCCGGCCCGGCTCCGGGCTTCTGTGCGATGCGGCGGTACTCCCCCAGCACCAGCCCGGCCAAACCCGGGGTGAACACCGCGCGCCCTTCCGCGGTCGCATGCACCGCCTCGCCGAGTTCCTGCTTCGACGCGCTCTTGACGAGATACCCTGTGGCGCCTGCCTTTACGGCTTCGAGGACGTCGTCCCGCTCGTCCGATGCCGAGAGCACCAGAATTCGCGACGACGGCGACACCGCGAGCACCTCCGCGGTGGCCTGGGCGCCGTCGCCGTCGGACAGCCGCATGTCCATCACCACCACGTCGGGGTGCACAACTGCCGCGCGCCGACGCGCCGGCGCCACCCCGTCGGCCGTCGCCACGACCGAGAATCCGTCCTCGGCGAGGTCGCGGGCCACCGCGTCGCGCCAGATCGGATGGTCGTCGACGACCATCACCGTCGGGGTACCGTCAACTCCCATTCCGTCCCACATCCCGGCCCGGTGTTCAGCTTTGCGCTGCCGCCGAGCCAATTCATCCGTCCCACAATCGATTTGGCGACTCCTACGCGGCCTTCTGCGACCGCTTCTTCGAGCCTGCCCTCGGCGATGCCGACACCGTCGTCGCGGATGCTCACGGTGACCGAATCGTCGAGATCCTCCAGCAGCACATATGCGCGAGCGTCCGGCCCAGCGTGTGATGCCGCGTTGTCCAACGCGTTGGCCGCTGCCGCGTACAGTTCGTCGGCCACTGCGGAGTCCAGCAGCACCGGTTCCGCGGGCACACTGACCGATACCCGGTCCGACGCTCGCCGCCGCAGCAGCGCCCGGAGGTCGGCCATCGCTCCCCTCTGCGGTTCGGCGTTGGCGGAGCTGACCAGCCGTCGCAACGCCCGCTCCTGCTCACCGGCTAGCTCGGCTAATTCCGCTGTCTCCCCGCCGATTTCGCGTCCGCGCCGGGATACCAGCGCCAGAACCTGGATCGTGCCGTCATGCACCTGACGCGACAGCCGGTCGCGTTCCTCCAGCGACGCGGCCAGCCGGGTCGCCCGCTCCAGTTCGGCGTGGGCGCGCCTGGCCGTTTGCGCGGCCATGCCCACCGCGAGGCCCACCGCGAGCTCGATGACGATCG
The DNA here is from genome assembly GCA_046725575.1 of Actinomycetota bacterium. Lineage (GTDB taxonomy): Bacteria > Actinomycetota > Actinomycetes > Mycobacteriales > Mycobacteriaceae > Mycobacterium. The sequence goes on from JBKOYU010000410.1 coordinate 4,703, forward strand.
TGGCGTTGCGCCCGAGGTCGTAGTTGATGAAGCCCTTGACGACCGTGCTGGCGATCATCACCACCACACCGGTGAGCATGCCGGGAATCGGACCCATCAGGACCGCCGCCGAAATCGTCGCGTTGGTCGCCCACAACGTCGTCGGCCATGACTGGTTGTCCAGCGCCCACTGCTCGGACGCGACGAACTCGGTGGACAGGATCAGCGCCGTCACCACCACGATTTCGGCCAGCACCCATGCGGGCCTGCGACCGAACCCCTGCAGATAGGCCACCGCGCACGCCGAGCTCCAGCCGATCAGCACGGCGAAGAACAGCCATGCGACCGCTGGGCGGTCGAGATCCGGATTGATGGCGATCTGAAAGCCCAGTGCGTAAATGCAACTGAGCAATCGGAATACCTGAGCGGCCCGCCACAGCGGGGTGGCCGGGTCACGCTCAGTCACTAGAGCACCTTGGACAGAAACGCTTTCGTGCGTTCGTGTTTCGGGTTGGCCAGTACCTCGCGGGGAGGTCCGCTCTCCACGACGACGCCGTCGTCCATGAACACGAGCTGGTTGGCGACCTCCCGGGCGAACCCCATCTCGTGGGTGACCACCACCATCGTCATGCCTTCGTCGGCAAGCTTTTTCATCACCGCGAGCACCTCGCCGACGAGTTCCGGGTCGAGCGCCGAGGTCGGCTCGTCGAACAGCATCAGCTTGGGGTTCATCGCAAGCGCGCGGGCGATCGCCACGCGTTGCTGCTGGCCGCCGGACAGCTGTGCCGGATAGGCGGTGGCCTTTTCCGCCAGTCCCACTTGATCCAGCAGATCCTTTGCCCGCGCCACAGCGTCAGCCTTCTTGACCCTCTTGACGTGCATCGGCGCCTCGATGAGGTTCTCGAGCGCGGTGCGATGCGGGAAGAGGTTGAAGTGCTGGAACACCATGCCGATGTCGCGGCGCTGCTTGGCGGCGTCACGGGGCGAAATCTCGTACAGCTTGCTCCCCCGGTCGCGGTAGCCGATCAGGTCACCGTCGACATACAGCCGGCCCGCGTTCACAGTCTCCAGGTGGTTGATGCAGCGCAAGAACGTCGACTTGCCCGACCCCGACGGACCGACCATGACAAGCACCTGCCCCTTGCCGACCTCCAGCGTTATGCCCTTCAGGACTTGCAGGGCGCCGAAGCTCTTGCAGACCTGTTCGGCCTTCACCATCGGTGTCATACGTGCCCCGCCTCACCTATCAGCTGCGCCTTGGCCAACGCCTCAAGTTGTTTGGATGTCAAACGTCGGCTTGCCCCGCGGGAGTAGTACCGCTCCAAGTAGTACTGCCCGACCATCAAGATGCTTGTCAACAGCAGGTACCAGGCCACCGCCACCAGCGCCAGCGGGACGGGCTCGAAGGTCCGCGCGGCGATTTCGCGGGTGGCAATGCTGTACAGGTCAAACGCGTAGGGCACGGCCGTCACCAGCGATGTTGTCTTCAGCATGCTGATGACCTCGTTGCCGGTCGGCGGAATGATCACCCGCATCGCCTGTGGAAGCACGGTGCGCTGCATCGTCATCCCCCACGACATGCCAAGCGCCATGGAGGCCTCCGACTGACCCTCCGGCACGGAACTGATTCCGGCGCGGATGATTTCGGCCATGTAGGCGGCCTCGTTGAGGGCCAGGCCGAGCATCGCGAGGATAAACGGGATGGACAGCGCCTGCAGATTGAGATGAAAGAACGACGGCCCGAATGGCACACCCAGCTGGATGTTCGCATAGATCGTCGGGATCAGCCCCCAGAACGCCAACTGCACGTAGATCGGCGTGCCGCGAAATATCCAGAGGAACACCCACGACACCGACCGGAAGACCGGGTTGGGTGACAGCCGCATGACGGCGAGGACCACACCAAGCACGATGGCGAGCACCATCGAGTAGATGGTCAGCTGCAAGGTGTTCCATACACCGAACAAGATCCGATCATTGAAGAGGTACTTCGCGAAGATGTTCCATCTGTAGGCCGGGTTGGTTGCCATCCCGTAGAGGAACAGCACCACGAGGATGACGATGACGACCGCCGCCACCCACCGCCACGGATGACGCAGGGGGACGGCATCAATCGCGGCTGGACTGGTGGACGGCGACGAGTCGGCAACAGTCATTGTGTTACTCCGTAACTAGCTGATCGCGCCGTTGATGACCGGCTTGTCGATGATGCCCTTCTCGACGCCCCAGTTCGTGGCGATCTGCTTGTAAGTGCCGGTTTGGATCAGGTGCTCGAGCGCCTGCTGGAGCGACTGCGCCAACGGCGAGCCCTTCTTCACGGGCCAGCCATACGGCGCCGCGTCGGCGATCTCGCCTGCGGCCTCGAGCTTCCCGTTGCTCTGCTTGATCGCGTACAGCGTCACCGGCGAGTCAGCCGACATCGCATCGGATTGGCCGAGCACCACCGCGTTGGTGGCCGCGTCCTGGCCGTCGAACTTGATGATGTCGATCGGCGGCTTGCCTGCGTCGGTGCACGCCTTGCTCTTGGCGGGCAGCTCATCGGTTTCCTCCGTCGTGGTGGCCTGGACCGAAACCTTCTTCCCGCAGGCATTGTTCGGGTCGATTCCGGCGCCCGCCTTTTGGGCCCACAGGATGCCGGCCGAGAAGTAGGTGACGAAGTCGACCGTCTGCTCGCGTTCCTTCGTGTCGGTGAACGACGACATGCCGACGTTGAAGGTGTCACCTTGGATCGACGGGATGATCTTCGCGAAGTCCGCCTCGCGGTACTCCGCGGTCAATCCGAGGGTGGCCGCGATCGCGTTCATCAGATCGACGTCAAAGCCGACGATCTTGCCGTTCGGATCCTTGAACTCGTTGGGGGTATAGGGGATGTTGACGCCGACGATCAGCTTCCCGGACGACTTGATGGCCTCGGGCACGGTATTCGCGATTGCATCGACCTTCTCGGCGCTCACCGCCGTGGTGGCCGTCGTCGCTCCGGTCTCCTCGCTCTTACTCGAGCATCCCGACAGCACGAGAGCGCCTGTCGCAGCAAACACCGCCGCGATGCGCCAGAACTTCTTTGGTCCGCCTTGACATCCAGCTGACACGGTTGCCTCTACTTTCTGCTTCGTGGATCCGGCGCGCAACACCGGTAACGGAACATTAGGCCAGTGCGTGCGCGATGGCAGGGGAAACCACAGCCGTGTTCGCCATTTGACGTTGTCCCGGGACTTCGGTGGCAGTCTTCGACGCGACGAGAGGACACGGGATCGTGACGAGGCGCCAGAATTGGCCTTCCAGGCACCACCCAGCTTCGCAGCGACGTTACAGTTTCCTTTGCGCTGCCCACGGCCGACTCTGAATCGCCAGATATCGCTTTCGCTGGTATGCCACACTTCGGCCATGGAAAGCCCCGCTCCTCCTGCCATGTTGCAGCACCTGTGGAAGTCCGCGCTACTATCCGGGATTCTCGCTGTGATTCTCGGCATTCTTGTGCTGGCTTGGCCAGGTATCACGATCGTCATTGCTGCGATCTTCTTCGGCGCTTACTTATTGGTTACCGGGATCGCCCAGGTGATATTCGCGTTCAGCCTGCACGTGTCGGCCGGCGGCCGAGTTCTGCTGTTCATCAGCGGCGCCGCCGCGCTGATTCTTGCGGTGCTGTGCTTCCGCAGCCTGCAGGAGTCGATCCTGTTGCTGGCCATCTGGATCGGCGTCGGATTCATCTTCCGCGGCGTGGCGACGGCCGTGTCGGCGATCAGTGACCCGACGCTGCCTGGCCGCGCCTGGGAGATCTTCATCGGTGTGATCAGCCTGGTCGCCGGCGTCGTGATGTTGGCGTCGCCGTTCGAGTCGATCGCCACCCTGACCATCGTCGTCGGCATCTGGCTGATCGTCATCGGCGTCTTCGAGGCGGCCTCCGCCTTCGGCATCCGCAAGGCCGGTAAGGACGTCGCCGAGGTAAAGGAGAAGCTGAAGACTCCCGCCCCCGCCGAGCCCGCGAAGCCCGACGAGTAGGTCCATACGGCTTGAGAAGGCGGGTCCAAAGCCTCTACCGATTTTGTCCACGATCGCTACTACAATCTGTCGTAGATCGGACCTAGGCCTGGGAGTGGCGCATGGATGCCCTGGACGTTTCGCGGTGGCAGTTCGGAATCACCACCGTCTACCACTTCATATTCGTCCCGCTCACGATCGGCCTTGCGCCGCTCATCGCGGCCATGCAGACGGCGTGGGTGGTCACCGGCAACACCGGCTGGTACCGGCTGACGCGGTTCTTCGGGAAGCTGTTCCTGATCAACTTCGCGATCGGCGTGGCCACCGGGATCGTGCAGGAGTTCCAGTTCGGCATGAACTGGAGTGAGTACTCCCGGTTTGTCGGCGACATCTTTGGCGCCCCGCTCGCGTTCGAGGGCCTGATCGCGTTCTTCTTCGAGTCGACGTTCATCGGACTGTGGATCTTCGGCTGGAGCCGGCTGCCGCGACTGATCCACCTGGCCTGCATCTGGATCGTCGCGTTCGCGGTCAACGCCTCGGCGTTCTTCATCATCGCGGCGAACTCATTCATGCAGCATCCGGTGGGCACCAGGTTCAACCCGCAAACCGGTCGTGCCGAACTGATTGACTTCGGTGCGCTACTGACGAACAACACCGCGATCTGGGCATTCCTGCATACCGTTACAGCGTCGTTGCTTACTGCGGGCGCATTCGTCGCGGGCGTCGCCGCGTGGCTGATGGTGCGGTCGCGCAAGCGACCCGAGGAAGCCGACGAGGCGCGGACCATGTACCGGCCGGCCACCATCGTCGGCAGCCTAGTAGCGCTGGCGGCCTGTGTGGCACTGTTCTTCACCGGCGACATCCAGGGCAAGCTGATGTTCGTCCAGCAGCCGATGAAGATGGCGTCGGCGGAATCGTTGTGCCACACCGAAACCGACCCGGACTTCTCGGTCCTGACGATCGGCACGCACAACAACTGCGACAGCGTCACGCACGTGATCGAGGTGCCGTACGTGCTGCCGTTCCTCGCCGAGAGCAAGTTCACCGGCGTCACGCTGCAGGGCGTCAAGGACCTTCAGCAGTCGTACCAGGAGAAGTTCGGTCCCGGCGACTACCGGCCGAACCTGTTCGTCACCTACTGGGCATTCCGGGCGATGGTCGGATTGATGTTGGTCCCAGTGGCTTTCGCGCTCTTAGCACTGTGGCTGACCCGCCGCGGGCGGATTCCCGACCAGCGCTGGTTCGGCTGGTTCGGCCTGCTCACCATTCCGACACCGTTCCTGGCCTGTTCGGCCGGGTGGGTGTTCACCGAAATGGGCAGACAGCCATGGGTCGTCGTGCCGAATCCGACCGGTGACCAGCTGGTGCGGCTGACCGTGCAACAGGGCGTGTCCGACCATGCGGCCGGAATGGTGTTCTTCTCGCTTGCCGTCTTCACCCTGCTGTATGGCGTGCTGGCGGTGATCTGGTTCTGGCTAATGCGCCGCTACGTGGTCGAAGGACCACTGGAGCACGACTCCGAACCTGCCCCGCCTACGCCGCCGGAGTCCGAAGACGTGGCTCCCCTGTCCTTCGCCTACTGAGAGGAGGTCATCGTGGGACTTCAAGAACTGTGGTTTTTTCTGATCGCGGCGCTGTTTCTCGGATTCTTGGTGCTCGAGGGGTTCGACTTCGGGGTCGGCATGCTGATGGCGCCGCTCGGCGCGGTGGGCGAGGGAGAACCCGAGAACCGCAGGCGCGCAGTGCTGAACACCATCGGACCCGTCTGGGATGCCAACGAGGTGTGGCTCATCACCGCGGGCGCAGCGATGTTCGCGGCGTTTCCCAACTGGTACGCGACGGTGTTCTCAGCCCTGTACCTGCCGCTGCTGGCGATCCTGTTCGCGATGATCCTGCGCATCGTCGGCATCGAATGGCGTGGCAAGATCGACGACCCCCGGTGGCGGGCATGGGCCGATGCCGGCATCGCGATCGGATCGTGGCTGCCCGCGATCCTATGGGGCGTGGCGTTTGCAATCCTGGTCCGGGGCTTGCCGATTGACGCCGACCACCGTGTGCACCTGTCCATCGGCGACGTACTCAACGCCTACACGTTGCTCGGCGGCCTTGCCACCGCGTCGTTGTTCGCGTTCTACGGCGCGGTCTTCGTCGCCTTGAAGACCGCGGGTCCGGTGCGCGACGACGCGTTCCGGTTCGCGCGGATGTTGTCGGTGCCGGTCATCGTGCTGACCGGGGGTTTCGGGTTGTGGACGCAACTCGCGCACGGCAAGGCCTGGACCTGGCTGGCTCTTGGCGTCGCCGTCGTCGCCCTGTTGACCGCGGTCGCACTGATGTGGGCGCGCCGATTGGAGGGCTGGGCCTTCGTCTCGACGGTGGTGGTGGTCGCGGCCGTTGCCGTGCTCTTGTTCGGCTCGCTGTATCCAAACCTGTTGCCGTCCACGCTCAATCCGGAGTGGAGCGTGACGATCTACAACGGGTCGTCGACCGCCTACACTCTGAAGATCATGTCGTGGGCGTCGCTGACATTGCTCCCACTGGTGATGGGATACCAGGCCTGGACGTACTGGGTGTTCCGCCGCCGGATCACCGCCGACGCGATACCCGCATCCATCGGACTGCCGAGGCGGTCGAACTGAACCTGCTGCGAACCTCCCCCGCGATGCGGCGCTTCCTGGCCGCATCGGTGGTCTGCGGTGTGGTCGTCAGCGGCACCACGATCGCGTCGGCCGTGGTGCTGGCGCAGATCGTCGCGGGGATCATCACCGAGCCTGCAACCCGCACGGTCGCACACTGGGCTGGCCCACTGTGGGTCCTGGTGGCGCTGTGGGTGATCCGCACGGTTGCGAACTGGCTGCAGGGCAGGCTGTCCCAGCGCGGCGCGACGGCGGTGATCGCCGATCTGGCCGGGGAGGTGCTGCGCGCGTTGACTACGCTGCCACCGCGTCAACTCGCCGCGCACCGAGATTCCGCGGCCGCGCTGATCACCCGGGGCCTCGACAGGCTGCGACCCTATTTCACCGCGTACCTGCCGTCGCTGTTCCTCGCCGGCATCCTCACCCCGGCCGCGGTCGTTGTCATCGCGGTCTACGACGTCTCCTCGGCGGTCATCGTCCTGATCGCGCTGCCGCTCATCCCGATCTTCATGGTGCTCATCGGGTTGCTCACCCGCGAACGGTCCGCGGCGTCGCTGGCCGCGATGACCACCCTGCAGTCCCGGTTGCTGGATCTGGTGGCCGGCATTCCCACGCTGCGGGCGCTGGGCAGGGTGGGCGGCTCCGCACAGCGGATCGCCGAACTCGGTGCGGCTCATCGCCGCTCGGCGATGTCCACGCTGCGCATCGCGTTTCTGTCAGCGCTGGTCCTCGAGTTGCTGGCCACCCTCGGTGTCGCGCTCGTCGCGGTCGCCGTCGGCCTGCGTTTGGTGTTCGGCGAGATGACACTGGTCTCCGGCGTGACCGCCCTGCTGCTGGCGCCGGAGGTGTTCTGGCCGCTGCGCCGCGTCGGCATGGAGTTCCATGCCGCCCAGGATGGAAAGGCGGCCGCGGACAAGGCCTTCCAGCTACTCGACGCGGTGCAGCCGCAACCCGTTGGCACACGTGCGCTGGATGTCGACCTCGAGCCGGGCGTGGTGACGGTGTTGACCGGACCCAACGGCATCGGCAAGACCACGCTGCTGCAGAGCATCCTCGGGCTCGATTCGTCGCAGCCCCAGGCCTTGTGGAGCGAGGTCGCATGGCTAGCCCAGCGTCCCGTCCTGGTTCCGGGCACCATCCGCGACAACCTCGAACTGTTCGGGCCATTGACCGACCTCGACCGTGCCTGCCGCGCCGCGGGTTTCGATCAGGTGCTTGCCGTGCTGCCGGACGGGTTGGACACCGTGATCGGCCGCGGAGGCGTCGGCCTGTCCTTGGGCCAACGCCAACGACTCGGCCTGGTACGGGTCTTCGGTTCAAACGCACCCGTGCTGCTGCTCGACGAGCCGACATCGCACCTGGACGCCCGGCTGGAAGCCCGCGTCCTGCAGGAGATCGTGGCACGCGCACGGG
>JBKOYU010000537.1:0-9434 GCA_046725575.1 Actinomycetota bacterium
TCGACGGGTTCCGGCGGGTCGCCGGACGGTCGGCCGCGCTGGGCTATGACGGCAAATGGGTGCTGCATCCCGACCAGATCGCGGCTGGCAACGAAGTCTTCAGCCCGCGGCAGTCCGATTACGACCACGCCGAGCTGATCCTGGAGGCCTACGAGTGGCACACCTCGCGCGCCGGCGGCGCCCGCGGTGCGGTGATGCTCGGCGACGAGATGATCGACGAGGCCAGCCGCAAGATGGCGTTGGTGATCGCGGGGAAGGGCCGGGCTGCGGGCATGGACCGCAAGGAAGAACCCTTCCGGCCGCCGGCCTAAGTGGTGTTTCGGCGTGATTTGTTGCGGTCAGCGCGACTAATCACGCCGAAATCGCCGAGGCTACGGCGCCCACTGCCAGCCGCTGGCGTAGATGCTGATCGACAGCAGCAGGTAGATCACCCAGCCGGCGACGGCGAGTCCGCCGATGATCGCCCCGATCAGCGCGATCGCGTAGCCGTCCTGGCCGGTGCGCCTGGTTTCGCGCATGCCGATGACGCCGAAGATCAGCCCCAGGATCGACGGCAGGCCGCAACAAAACAGGCCCGCCAGGGATGTGATCAGCGCCGCGATCGCCTTGCCGTTCGTGCCGGGCGGCTTGGTGGGCCGGTAGGGGTCATAGCCGCCCGGGTAATAGCCCGGATAGCCGGGGTAACCCGCTGCACCCGGATACGGCGGCGGATAGACCGGCGGCGGCAACCCGGCATCGGCCGGATACTCGACCGGCGGAGTCGGATCTTGCTGCGGCGCAGAGTCCTCCAGCGACGGGTACTCGCTACCGCCGGGCTGCGACTGCTGCTCGGGGTCGCTGGTGGTCATCGTCAGCTACTCAACGCGACCACGAAAAATATGAGGCCGACGACCAGTGAGAGCGCGCCGATGGCGATGCCCGCGACCGCCAACCCATGCCCTTCTTCGCGGGTTTGCTTGATCTGGTTCATTGCGACGATGCCGAGGACGATCCCGGCAATCGAGCCCAGCCAACATAGAAAACCGACGAGCGAGGCGACCAGCGATGCGATCGCCAGCGAGTTCGTCTTCTGGCTTGGCTGCCCGTAGACGGAGTAGTCGGGCGCTAAAGGGTAGCCGGTCGGCGGCGGGCCGTAGCCGGGAGGCGGCGTCCCGTAGCCGGGAGGCGGTGCCCCGTACTGCGGTGCCCCGTACTGCGTCGTTCCGTACTGCGGCGGCGGGTACGACGGCGCGCCGTAGCCGGACGGGCCGGGGTAGGGCGGCGGCGGGTAGCCGGGTTGCGCGCCATCGGGCGCCGGATACTCCGTCGGCGGCGTGTAGTCGGGTGGCGGAAAGTTGGGATAGCCCTGCTGCTGCGGGTAGCTGGGCGCCTCATACGAGGGCGGCGCCTGATACGAGGGCGGGGTGTAGGCCGGGGGCGGGGTGTAGCCGGGCTGCTCGGCTGGCTGCGGTGCCTCGGGCTGGCCGGGCTGCTCCTGGGACTGCTCGATCGGCGGCGCCTTGTCGCCACCCGATGACGGCTCCGACGCCTCGCCAGTGGAGTCGGATGATGCAGTTTGGCCTGCGTCCTCGCCCGGATTCGTCATGCTGATCAACCTAGCGCAAGAGCAGGGCACCATTGCGGCCGTCGCAGCGTTGGTCCGGATGAGAGCAGCTACGAAATTCAGGCTCGCATAGAGGAGATGGAACACCGATGACCAGCCCGTTTCAGCCTGGACAGAACCCCGGCGTGACGCCGGGTACCCCGACGCCTGGACGCGGTGGCCCGGCAGCCCTGCCCACCCCGCCGAAGGGCTGGCCGATCGGCTCGTACCCGACCTATGCCGAGGCGCAGCGCGCCGTGGACTACTTGTCCGACCAACAATTCCCGGTGCAGCAGGTGACCATCGTCGGCGTCGACCTGATGCAGGTGGAACGGGTCACCGGCAGGCTGACCTGGCCCAAGGTGCTCGGCGGCGGGGTGCTGACCGGGGCGTGGCTCGGCCTGTTCATCGGCCTGATCCTCGGTTTCTTCAGCCCCAGTCCGTGGGGCGCGCTGGTCACGGGTCTGGTCGCGGGTGTGTTCTTCGGATTGATCACCTCGGCGATCCCTTATGCGATGGCGCGCGGCACAAGAGATTTCAGTTCGACGCTGCAGCTCGTCGCCGGCCGCTACGACGTGCTGTGCGATCCGCAGAACGCCGAACGCGGCCGGGATCTGCTGGCGCGCTTGACGATCTGACCTGTTTCCCCGCGAGCGTGCGCGTCTGCACCTCGACACGCCAGTAGTAACTGGCACTTTGCGGTCGCTCGCAATTGAGTAACGGTGTGCGACGCGCGCGTCGAAAGTGTTGCAAATCACGCCTATCTGGCAATACGGTTTGCCCGCAGGACGTTCCCTGCGGACTTGGAGGCGTGTGGTGCGCGCTCGGCGGCTAGGTGCTGCGGCATTGGCCGCGCTGACGACGGCGTCAACGGTAGTGGCGTGTGGTTCGGGCGGCGGCGGAATCGTCATCAATTACTACACGCCGGCAAACGAAGCGCAGACGTTCACCGCGGTCGCCAAGCGCTGCAACGAAGAACTCAACGGCCGCTTCACCATCCAGCAGGTGAGCTTGCCGAAGGGCGCCGACGACCAGCGTTTGCAACTGGCGCGTCGGCTCACCGGCAACGACAAGGCACTTGATGTGATGGCGCTGGACGTGGTGTGGACGGCCGAGTTCGCGGAGGCGGGTTGGGCTTTGCCGCTTTCGGATGATCCGTCCGGAAAGGCCGAAGCCGACGCCACCAGCAACACGCTGCCCGGGCCGCTGGAAACCGCCAAGTGGCAGAACAAGCTGTACGCCGCGCCCATCACGACGAACACCCAATTGCTTTGGTACCGCGCAGATTTGATGGATGAGCCGCCTCAAACGTGGGAAGGCGTGGTCGCCGAGGCGGGCCGGCTGCACGCGGCGGGCAAGCCGAGCTGGATTGCCGTGCAAGGCAAACAGTATGAGGGCCTTGTCGTCTGGTTCAACACTTTGCTGGAAAGTGCTGGCGGGCAAGTGCTCTCCGACGACGGCAAGACCGTCACACTGACCGATACGCCTGAGCATCGCGCGGCCACCGTCAAGGCGCTGCAAATCATCAAGTCGGTTGCCACCGCGCCTGGCGCCGACCCGTCCGTCACCCAGACCGACGAGACCACCGCACGATTGGCGCTGGAACAGAGCAACGCCGCGCTCGAGGTCAACTGGCCGTACGTGCTCGCGGGACTGCTGGAGAATGCCGTCAAGGGCGGTGTGTCGTTCCTGCCCCTGAAGAACGATCCCGCGCTGGCCGGCAGCATCAACGACGTCGGCACCTTCTCACCGACCGACGAACAGTTCAAGACCGCCTACGACGCCAGCAAGAAAGTGTTCGGGTTCGCCCATTACCCGGGTGTGCTGCCGGGTGAGCCCGCGAAGGTGACGATAGGTGGCCTCAACCTTGCGGTCGGGAAGAACTCTCAGCACAAGGCGGAAGCCTTCGAGGCGATCCGCTGCCTGCGGAACGTCGATAACCAGCGCTACACCTCGGTCGAGGGCGGCTTGCCTGCCGTGCGCACATCGCTGTACGACGATCCGGCGTTTCAGGCCAAGTACCCGCAGTACGCGATCATCCGCGACCAACTCACCGATGCCGCCGTGCGGCCGGCCACTCCCGTCTATCAGGCCGTGTCCACACGGATCTCGGCGACGCTGGCGCCGATCACTGACATCGACCCCGAGCGGACGGCCGATGAACTCACCGACCAGGTACAGAAGGCCATCGAGGGTAAGGGGCTGATCCCATGACCGCGGCCACCGCTGCACCGGCCGCGGCGCCGGCCGGTGCCGACAAACGAGCCACCGACGACGTCCGGTCCCAGCGCCGGCTGGCATTCCTGCTGATCGCTCCCGCCGTGATTTTGATGCTGATCGTGACGGCGTACCCGATCGGCTATGCGGTGTGGCTGAGCCTGCAGCGCTACAACATGGCCACGCCCGAGGACACCCAGTTCGTCGGGTTGTCCAATTACGTCACCATCCTCACCGACCGGTACTGGTGGACGGCGTTCGTCGTCACACTGGTGATCACCATCATCTCGGTGGCGATCGAGTTGGTGCTCGGCATGGCGCTCGCGCTGGTGATGCACCGCACCATCTTCGGCAAGGGCCTTGTCCGGACCGCGATCCTCATCCCCTACGGCATCGTGACGGTCGCCGCGGCGTACAGCTGGTACTACGCCTGGACGCCGAGCACCGGCTATCTGGCCAATCTGTTGCCGCAGGGTTCTGCGCCGCTGACAGAACAGATTCCGTCGCTGGGCATCGTGATTCTCGCCGAGGTCTGGAAGACGACGCCGTTCATGTCGTTGCTGCTGTTGGCCGGACTGGCGTTGGTGCCAGAAGATCTACTGCGTGCGGCTCAGGTCGACGGGGCTGGCGCCTGGAAGCGGCTGATCAAGGTGACGATCCCGTTGATCAAGCCCGCCATCCTCGTCGCGCTGCTGTTCCGCACGCTGGACGCGTTTCGCATTTTCGACAACATCTACGTCCTCACCGGCGGCTCCAACAACACCGGCTCGGTGTCAATCTTGGGCTACGACAACCTATTCAAGGCGTTCAACGTGGGCATGGGATCGGCGATCAGCGTGCTGATCTTTCTCTCGGTGGCCCTGATCGCCTTCATCTTCATCAAGGGCTTCGGCGCGGCGGCGCCGGGTGCCGACGACAGGGGCCGCTGAGATGGCCGAAGCTGACGATGCGGGCCGAAGGCCCGAGGAGGAAGCGAGCAGACATGCGTGAACGGGTGGGCGCTGGACGCGCCACGGGCTGGGTGGTGATCAACGTCCTGGTCGTCATCTACGCGCTCTTCCCCGTGCTGTGGATCCTGTCGCTGTCGTTGAAGCCGACGTCAAGCGTCAAGGACGGCAAGCTGATTCCGACAGAGATCACCTTCGACAACTACAAAGCCATCTTCCAGGGCAACGCATTCAGCTCCGCCCTGATCAATTCGATCGGCGTCGGCCTGATCACCACCGTGATCGCGGTGGTGATCGGCGGCATGGCGGCCTACGCGGTGGCCCGGCTGAATTTCCCGGGCAAGCAACTGCTCATCGGCGTCGCACTGCTGATCGCGATGTTTCCGCACATTTCGTTGGTCACACCGATCTTCAACATCGAACGCAGGATTGGCCTTTTCGACACCTGGCCCGGCCTGATCATCCCGTACATCACGCTCGCGCTGCCGCTGGCCATCTATACGCTGTCGGCGTTCTTCCGAGAGATTCCATGGGATTTGGAGAAGGCGGCGAAGATGGACGGCGCCACACCCGGGCAGGCCTTCCGCAGGGTGATTGCGCCGCTGGCCGCGCCGGGCATCGTCACCGCCGCGATCCTGGTCTTCATCTTCGCGTGGAACGACCTACTGCTGGCCTTGTCGCTCACGGCCACCCAGCGGGCCATCACCGCGCCGGTTGCGATCGCCAACTTCACCGGCAGTTCGCAATTCGAGGAGCCGACCGGATCCATCGCGGCTGGCGCGATGGTCATCACCATCCCGATCATTATCTTTGTTTTGATTTTCCAACGACGGATCGTCGCCGGCCTAACGTCCGGTGCGGTGAAGGGATAATTCCATGGCCGAAATTGTGTTGGACCGGGTGACCAAGAGTTACCCCAACGGCGCGACGGCCGTACAAGACCTGTCGATCACGATCGCCGACGGCGAGTTCATCATTCTGGTCGGCCCGTCCGGCTGCGGAAAGTCCACCACGCTGAACATGATTGCGGGCTTGGAGGACATCTCATCGGGCGAGCTGCACATCGGCGGTGAGCGTGTGAACGACAAGGCGCCCAAGGACCGCGACATCGCGATGGTGTTCCAGTCCTACGCGCTCTATCCACATATGACCGTCCGGCAGAACATCGCCTTCCCGCTGACACTGGCCAAGGTGAAGAAGGCCGAGATTGCGCAGAAGGTCGAGGAGACCGCGAAAATCCTTGGCCTGACTGAGCTTTTGGATCGCAAACCAGGACAGCTCTCGGGTGGCCAGCGGCAGCGGGTGGCCATGGGGCGTGCAATCGTGCGTAACCCAAAGGCGTTCCTGATGGATGAGCCGCTGTCAAACCTGGACGCCAAGCTGCGGGTTCAGATGCGGTCGGAGATTGCGCGGCTGCAGAGCCGGTTGGGCACCACCACGGTCTACGTCACGCACGATCAGACCGAGGCGATGACGCTGGGCGACCGGGTGGTGGTGCTGCTGGGCGGCGTGGCCCAGCAGATCGGCACACCCGACGAGCTGTACAACAGCCCAGTCAACCTATTTGTCGCCGGGTTCATCGGATCCCCGGCGATGAACTTCTTCCCGGCGACGCTGACCGACGTCGGCGTGCGCCTGCCGATGGGCGAGATCACGTTGACCCAAGAGGTCCACGACTTGCTCGCCAAGCACCCGAAACCAAACAACGTGATCGTCGGGATCCGGCCTGAACACCTCGAGGACGCCAGCCTGATCGACACCTATCAGCGGATCAGGGCGCTGGTCTTCGAGGTGAAGGTCGACGTGGTGGAATCGCTCGGCGCCGAAAAGTATGTGCACTTCAAGTTCGAGGGTGCGAGTGCGCAATCGGCCCAGCTGGCCGCGGCAGCCGAATCCGAAGTCGGCGAAAACGAGTTCGTTGCACGGGTTTCCACCGCGTCGAAGGTGACGGCGGGCCACACGATGGAGCTGGCCTTCGACACCTCTAAGATCGCGATCTTCGATGCGGACACCGGGGTGAACCTGACGATCGAACCCGCCGGCTCGCAGGAGCCGCCTGCACCGATTCCGGCGACCGAACCGCCCGCTGCACCGGTGCCACCGCAGCCCGCGCAAGCGAGTGAGGAGACGCCGCCGGCCCCGCCAAGCGACCAGACGCCACCGCAGCCCGAGTGATCGACGTCTTGGCGGAGGTCCGCGCGCACCTGCGCGAGCACTTCGCCCGGGCCGGGATCACCGGGGAACCCGACGAAGCCAGCGTGACGTTCCTCGGCACCGAACGCATCGACGTGTTGCGGTTCGGCCCCGACGACGACGGCGTCAGTCACTATGTGTCGCTTGGCTGTTCGCGCCATCCGATGTTCGACCCGACGGAAATGGTGACCGACGCGCTACACGGTCCGCGGGCCGAGGTCGTTGTCGCGTTGCGCGGCCCGTCGCCCGCAGGCCTCGCCCGTTCCATGGCCATCGTGGCCGCGGCGCCCGCCGTCGAAGGCCTGATACTGGAACCGGATGCGCTGATCGATCTCGAGTTGCCGCTGTGGGATTCGGCGCCGTTCACGGCGTTCCTGTTGGGCCACAGCGACATTGACGACGTTCTGCTGACCGCACCGCTGCCACCCGTCGCCGTGCTGTCCGCGACGCCGATCACGGCCACCGAGGCGGCGTGGGTGCGGCTCAAGGGCGCCGACGCCATGCGCGATGCGTGGCAGCAGGATGGCGTCGACGTGCTCGATCCGTCCCGGCCTGCTGCGCAGCCGAGCTGACGACGCCCCGACGCGGCTGGAAGCGGGCCGGGGCGACGTCCGCCTAGCCCCACGCGAAGCACAGGTGCCGAGGTGTTTCAGGCGTCTCCGGTGGACGGGTCGATCACCGAACCGACCAGGTGAATGGCATCGGCGGGCAGGCTGGCCAAACGGGCTGACATCGTCTGCGGGCACATGCATTCCGATGATCCGTTGTTCGATCCGGCGATGCGTGCGTTCCCGCCCGTCTTCGTCCTTCGCGTACCGGAGGGCCCGGCAGCGCGATGGGTGGCCTCAAGCATCAACTACGCGGTGGCGGCGATATCGCGTCGCATCGGTTACGAGTCCGAGGAGGCGTTCAGTCGTGCCTTCCGGCGCAGCGAGGGTACTTCGCCGGGCGCCTGGCGGTCGGCGCAGCAGCCGACGCAGTAGCTAGAGCCAGTGGTTGTGCCGGAACGTCCGGTACAGCAGCGTGCAGACGGTGGCCATCAACAGCAGCACCGCGGGATAGCCCCACACCCAATGCAATTCGGGCATGTGCTCGAAGTTCATTCCATAGATGCCGGCGAGCGCGGTCGGCACAGCGGCGATGGCTACCCAGGCCGAGATCTTGCGCATGTCGAGGTTCTGCTGCATGGCCACCTTGCCGAGCGCGGCGTGCACCAGTGAGCTGAGCATGTCGTCGTAGCTGGCGATCCGGTCGGACGCCTGGATGTTGTGGTCGAGCACGTCGCGCAGATAACGCCTGACTTCGATCGAGATCAGGTCGTTGTGGTCGGTACCCATGCGCTGCAGCGCCAGCGTCAACGGCGCCACCGCCCTGCGCAGCTCGACGACCTCGCGCTTGAGCAGGTAGATGCACTCGATGTTGGTCTGCGTGCGCGGCGAGAAGATGTCTTCTTCCATCGCGTCGATGTCGGTCTCAATCAGATCGGTGATGTCCAGGTATTTGTCGACGACGTGGTCGGCGATCGCGTGCATGACCGCGAACGGGCCCAGCTTGAGGGTGGCCGGGGAGGCGTCGAGCCGCTTGCGTAGCCCGGCCAGCCCGCCGTGCTCGCCGTGCCGAACAGTCACCACGAAGTCGGAGCCGACGAAGACCATGATCTCGCCGGTCTCGACGATCTCGCGGGCCAGGGCAACCGATTCGTGCTCCACGTAATTGACCGTCTTGAGCACCAGGAACAGCGTCTTGTCGTACCGCTCCAGCTTGGGCCGCTGGTGGGCGTGCACCGCGTCCTCGACGGCCAGTTCGTGGAGGCCGAACACGTCGGCCACGGCCTGCATCTGGTGCTCGTCGGGTTCGTGCAGGCCGATCCAGACGAACGCTTCCTTGCCTTCGCGTTCGAGCTCGTGCACCTTGTTCAGCGCGGCGGCATGGGTGTACTTGCCGGGCGCCCGCTGACCATCGACGTAGATGCCGCAGTCGACCGTGGCCCGCGCCACCGGAACGTGAATGGACTTCGCATCCGGGCGGGCGGTCTTAGACCGTACGACCGGTCGGAGTGATGGAGGCAAGGCGCGAAACGATGGCATCGGGTCACTCTCCCCGGGAAAATACAGCTGCGCAGGTCTGATCAGCGGGTTAATGCTACGCGCCCTGGTATACCCACACCGTGCATGAGCAGGTCCGGACCGGCGATTTACAGCGCAGGCGCGTGCGCTAGTTTCGTCCCGAACCCAACTTCGCCCAAGGAGCATCTGACGTGAGCACAACTCCCCTCAAGGTCGCCGTCACCGGTGCCGCCGGCCAGATCGGCTACAGCCTGTTGTTCCGCCTCGCGAGCGGTTCGCTGCTGGGCCCCGATCGCCCGATCGAGCTGCGTCTGCTCGAGATCGAGCCGGCTCTGAAGGCGCTCGAGGGTGTCGTGATGGAACTCGACGACTGCGCGTTTCCGCTGTTGGCCGGCGTCGAGATCGGCGCGGACCCGACCAAGATCTTCA
>JBKOYU010000621.1:0-1994 GCA_046725575.1 Actinomycetota bacterium
CACGGTCGGTGCGTTATCGCCGGGCCCGCCGGTCTCGGCGCGGGCGAGCAGCCGCTTGATGGCATCGTCGAAAGGCGGTGAGTACGAGATGCTTTCGTCTGCGCAGCCACCGCCGTTCAGCCCGCCGATCAGGCCCGCGACAGTCGACCCGTCGATCCACGGCGCACCGGACAGTCCGTCGACCAATTCAGCGCAGTCGAACGCCGGAAAGCCTTTTGTCGGTGCCGCCGTCGCCGTCCGGCAGCCGATCGGGCCACCGCCGACACCCATCCCGTAGCCCGTCACGGTGACGACCGTGCCCGGTTTCGGGGCGGGCCCGAGCTGCAGGCCGCCGCCGGCCTGGGCCTCCACCGACCCGCCCGTGTCTCGGCTCACCCGTGCGATCGCGAAGTCGGCCAGTGGGTCCTGGTTCTGCAGCCAGCGCGGGTCGAGATAGACCGCGTCGATATGCCAGACGTCCTCCGGTGCGGCGGTGTCCTGCAGGCCCGCGATGAACATGGCGTCGACACCCTCGGCCACGCAGTGCGCGGCGGTCAGGATCAGATCACCTGCGGCGGAGTCCAGCACCCCGCCGGTGCAGGTGTGCATCGAGCCGCCGCCCAGGAACACCGCACCGACCTGCGGATCAGGCGGCACTGGCTGCGCGGTGGGCGGCGCCTTTGATGCAACGGTCGCGGCGTGCTCTACAGGCGGGTGCTTCCCGCACGACGAGCTCAGCGCGACGAGCAGTCCCGTTGCCAGGACGGCCCGGCAGGCCGCGGAGAAGCGCATGACCATCGATCTTGCCGCAACGCAGGCCTAGCGGCGCCTGGCAAACATCTCGCCCGGCTGTTCGGGTGCTGCAGATTACGGGCACCCATCCGGAATGCGAGATCGGTGGCGTCGTGTTCCCACAAATGGGTGGAGCGCAATCGCATCGACCGCGAAATGCGCGACACTAGGTGCCAGGAGGCAAAGCAATGGCTGAGAACGCGGATACACCAGAACAGCACTACCAGCCCGAGCAGACCGGGATGTATGAGCTGGAGTTTCCCGCGCCGCAGTTGTCCTCGGCGGATGGCAGCGGGCCGGTGATGATCCACGCCCTGGAGGGCTTTTCCGACGCCGGGCACGCGATCCGGCTGGCCGCGCAGTACCTGAAGAACACTCTGGACACCGAGCTGGTGGCGTCCTTCGCCATCGACGAACTACTCGACTACCGGTCGCGACGGCCGCTGATGACGTTCAAGACCGACCACTTCACCGCTTACGAGGAACCCGAGCTCAACCTGTACGCCCTGCACGACAGCGTCGGCACGCCGTTTCTGCTGCTCGCGGGCATGGAACCAGACCTGCGCTGGGAGCGGTTCATCACGGCCGTACGGCTGCTGGCAGAACGGCTCGGCGTTCGCCGAGTGATCGGCCTCGGCACCATCCCGATGGCGGTGCCGCACACCCGCCCGATCACGATGACGGCCCACGCCAACGACAAGGAGCTGATCGCCGACCACACGCCATGGGTGGGCGAGGTACAGGTGCCCGGCAGCGTGTCGAACCTGCTCGAGTTCCGCATGGCCCAGCACGGTCACGAGGTGGTCGGCTTCACCGTGCACGTTCCGCACTATCTGGCGCAGACCGACTACCCGTCGGCCGCCGAGGTGCTGCTGGCCGAGGTCGCGAGGAACGCATCGCTGCAGATCCCGCTGGCCGCGCTGACACAAGCCGCGGCCGAGGTGCACGACAAGATCAACGAACAGGTCGAGGCGAGCAGCGAAGTTGCTCAAGTGGTGGAGGCGCTGGAGCGACAGTACGATGCCTTCGTCGCCGATCGGGAGAACCGGTCGCTGCTGGCGCGCGATGAGGATCTACCCAGCGGAGACGAGCTCGGTGCCGAGTTCGAGCGGTTCCTCGCACAACAGGCCGGTGACAAGCCCAAGGACGACGACAACAACAAATAGCCGCCCTCACCCGGCCCGACAACGAAGTTGGCGACATGACGGAGCGAAAGCCCAACC
>JBKOYU010000674.1:0-2227 GCA_046725575.1 Actinomycetota bacterium
TACCGCTTGGGTGCGCGCACGCTCAATCACCAGTTCGGTGCGCCGATGTACGGCGACGACGTCGCGACGCTGCAGGCCCGGCTGCAGGACCTCGGCTTCTACACCGGGCTCGTCGACGGCCACTTCGGCCTGCAGACGCACCACGCGCTGATGTCGTACCAGCGCGAGTACGGCCTTTACCCCGACGGTATCTGTGGCCCAGAAACGTTGCGCTCCTTGTACTTTCTGGGTTCGCGGGTTACCGGCGGCTCGCCACACGCCATCCGCGAGGAAGAGCTGGTTCGCCGCTCCGGGCCACGGCTGTCCGGCAAGCGGATCATCATCGATCCGGGCCGCGGGGGTAACGATCACGGCCTCATCATGAACGGTCCTGCTGGACCGATCAGCGAGGCAGACATCCTGTGGGACTTGGCAAGTCGGCTGGAAGGCCGGATGACGGCCATCGGCATGGAGACCTTCTTGTCGCGGCCGGTCAACCGCGCCCCGTCCGACGTCGAACGCGCCGCGACGGCCAACACCGTCGGCGCGGACTTGATGATCAGCCTGCGCTGCGCCACTCAGGCCAGCCCGGCGGCCAACGGGGTGGCCTCGTTCCACTTCGGCAACTCGCACGGATCGGTGTCCACCATTGGCCGCATGCTGTCCGACTTCATTCAGCGAGAGGTGGTGGCGCGCACCGGATTACGCGACTGCCGCACCCACGGGCGGACCTGGGACCTGCTGCGGCTGACTCGGATGCCCAGCGTCCAGGTCGATGTCGGCTACATCAGCAACCCGCGCGACCGGGGCATGCTTGTGCAAGCGCAGGCCCGCGACTCGATCGCCGAAGGTATCCTCGCCGCCGTCAAACGGCTCTACCTGCTCGGCAAGAACGACCGGCCAACGGGCACATTCACTTTCGCCGAGCTGCTGGCCCACGAACTGTCGGTCGAGCAGGCCGGTCGCGTCAGCCCGGCCTGACCCGAGAGTTCCGCTGGGCCGACCTAGGCGGCCCGAACCAGGTGGTGAGCGCGTCAGCAAGCCCAAGGTCGGTTAGGTCTCCGACCCAGGCGACATATCCGTCGGGCCGAATCAACACGGCATTGGGAGCAGTGACCGGGCCCAGGACCGGAAGCTCCCACGCACCAACATATTTCGCATCGATCAACTGCACCCGATCCGCCCATCCAGTGATGTCGAAGCCGGCGCCCTCGGCGAGGTTGAGCAGCACTGGCCGGGCATCATGCAGGAGGCTGAACACCCGCAGCGGGCCGGTGGCGGTGACCACGTCGAGATCGGGCATGCGGCGCCCGAGCAGCGGGTGCCCCTCCCCGAGGTCGTAATGAATGTCCAGGCCAGACATCATCCCGGCGAATCGTTTGCGCGGTTCGTCCATGCCGAGAAGCTCGGAAACGGTGTCGTGCGAGGCTTTGGTGCGGTCGTCTGAGCGCAGAAGCGCGACTTGCGCCATCGTGTTGCGCAGCACTCGGGCAGCGACCGGGTGGCGCTCGGCGTGGTAGGTATCAAGCAGGCTTTCCGGCGCTGTCTGGTTGACCACCTGGGCCAGCTTCCATCCCAGGTTCACCGCGTCCTGCACACCGATGTTGAGGCCCTGGCCACCCACCGGGTTATGCACGTGTGCGGCGTCGCCCGCCAGCAGCACCCGTCTGTCGCGGTAGGCGGCGGCCTGCCGAGTCATGTCGGTGAACCGGGAGATCGAGGTGGGACCGTGGATGCCGTAATCGGTGCCGTAGACGGCGATGAGCGCCTCGCTGAGGTCGCGCAGAGTGGGTTCGTCGGTGGCTCCGACGTGCCGCTCCGTCACCATGACCCGCACCGGCCCCCCGTCCTCCGGCCTGCTGAAGCCATGGATACCGAGGGCGTCGCGGCGCATGCCCCATTGAGGCTCCTCGGCCGTCTCGACCTCGGCGATCAGGCAGCTCGTCGTCGGGTCCCACCCGGGGAACTCGATGCCGGCTGCCTTACGGATCAGGCTGCGTCCCCCGTCGCACCCAACGACATATTCCGCTCGCATCGACTGGCCGTCGGACAGCTCGACGTCGACGCCAGTGTCGTCCTGGGAGATACCGGTCATCTCACGTCGGCGATAGATCGGAACCCCAAGCTCGTCAACCCAGTCGGCCAAGGTGCGCTCGATGTGCTTCTGCCACAACGCGAGGCCATAGGGGTGCCGGGTGGGAAAGTCGCTCATGTCCAAACGAATCCAGGCAAACCCCGCGATCTGCGC
>JBKOYU010000934.1:0-8524 GCA_046725575.1 Actinomycetota bacterium
CCCGATCTGGCAGCTCGGCCCGTACAAGCCGTCGCAGGTGTCGGCGGGCAGCCAGCCCGACTTCTACATGATGTGGACCGAGGGCCTGGCCCGTATCTGGCCACCGTGGGAGTTCTACCCGTTCGGCCACACCATCCCCGGCGCTGTCGGCGTGGCGTTGATCATGGGCCTGGTGTTCACGCTGCTGATCGTCTACCCGTGGATCGAGAAGAAGCTGACGGGCGACGACGCCCACCACAACCTGTTGCAGCGGCCGCGAGATGTGCCGGTGCGCACCGCAATCGGTGCGATGGCGATCGCCTTCTACATGGTGCTGACGCTGGCGGCGATGAACGACATCATCGCGCTGAAGTTCCACATCTCGCTCAACGCGACAACGTGGATCGGCCGCATCGGCATGGTGGTGCTTCCTGCGATCGTCTACTACATCACCTACCGGTGGTGCGTCGGGCTGCAGCGCAGCGACCGCGCGGTGCTCGAGCACGGCATCGAGACCGGCATCATCAAGCGACTGCCACACGGCGCCTACATCGAGCTGCACCAGCCGCTCGGTCCGGTCGACGAGCACGGTCATCCGATTCCGTTGGAGTACCAGGGCGCCGCGGTGCCCAACCGGATGAACAAGCTCGGCTCGGCCGGTGCTCCGGGTACCGGCAGCTTCCTGACCGCCGACCCGCTGTCCGAGCACGACGCGCTGACGGAGGCCGCACATGCCTCGGAACGCAAGGCGCTCACCGCATTGCGCGAACACCAGGAGCGCGACAGCTCGTCGAACGGCGAGACGAACGGGCACCACTGACGGGCTAGGTGCCCGTGGCCGGGCGCACGTTTGTTCGCCCCGCCACTCGACGTTTGTGTAAAACGAGCGTGCGCTCGACCAGCCGAACAGCTGAGCCAGTTACGCGGCCGACGGCTCCAACAATGCGCGCAGCTGGCGCAGGTAGAACCACGGGATGACGGGCATCCCCACCGTGACAAGGCCTGCGAGCACGTAGAACACCCACGCCGCGGCGTTGTTGTCGACGGCCATCAGGTAGGTGGCGATACCGATGCCCACCGTCGCGACACCCATCGCGATCGCGATGACCACAGCGCAGCGCAGCCAGAGCTGGTCCACGGCCGTCATCAAGGGACTCGGCTGTGGGCTGATCGCCTCACGCGTGGCATAGCCGGGACCGCTGGCCACCGGGCCGCCTGCCCTCGGCGGCACTTGCAGTTTCTCGGTGGGCGCCTCGGCGCCCCGAACCGGCGGCGGCTGCTGGCCCGACACGGCCCGAACGGGTGTCGCACGGGCAGGTGGCGGCGACTCCTCGACCGCCGCACGGCGCGCCCGCAGCAATAGCGGCACCGCGCCGATGATCACCGCCGCAGAGATCGCGATAACGGCGTACAGCAGCCACGGCGTCTCGGACTCCCCCGTGGACTCCGTGTGCCCGGTGCCGAGGTCGATGAGGGCCACCGTTGCCGCGACGCCCGCGCCAAGCGCGACCAGCCAGACGGCGGCGCAGGCGCCAAGCAGGATGCGGTCGGTGCGGTCGAATTCGCCGGTGTCCAGGCCGGTGCCCAACCGCGAGCGGCCCGCGGCCTCTGTGTTGGCAGGCATCAGCAGCTAGTCTGCGCTGCGTTGTTGGTGTTCGACGAGAGCACCGTGCCGTCGCTCGTCGTGATCGAGCAGTTGAGCCGGCTGACCAGGAACAGGCTGGACGCCTGCACCGAGCCGACCTCGGAATTGGAGATCGGGGTGACCGTCAGCGACCACGGGATATAGACATTGCGCTGAGTGCGGCTGCGCCCCGAGGCGTCGACGTAGGTGACGGTGATGATGTCGCCGGGCGCCTTGGTTCCAGTCACCGAGTACGTGACCTGCCTAGGCCCCGCGGGCGCGGTCGTCGTCGGGGGCGGCGGTGGCGCCGTTGTGGGCGACGGCGGAGGCGGGGCCGCCTCGGTGGCCGGCGGCGGTGGCGGCGGTGACGGCTCCTGCGTCACCGTCACGGTCTCCGGCGGAGGCGGCGATGGTGCCTCGGTGGTGGGCGGCGGCGGAGGCGGTGGTGGCGGGGTCGTCGTGGTGATCTCGTCCTGCACCGGCGGCGCGGTGGTGGTGCTGGTCGCCGGCGTGGCGAGGTTGTTGGTGTCGGTCCGGGTGACCAACACCGACACAGACGCCACGAGAGCAACGGCGGCGACAATGGCCGCCACGCCCACCACCCAGGGCCAGCGCGGCGGCTTCTCTTGGTCGACCAATTCGGTGGCCGGGTCATAGTTGTCGTAGTCGTATAGCGACGCGTCGGCGGGCACATACGGGCCGCTGGTGAACTGCTCGGACTCCGGTGCGGAGTACGCCTGCGAGTAGAAGTCGGTTTCACCGGTGTCGGGTGCCGACGGCTCGGCTGCTGCTCGTGTGGGCTGGTCGGATGCGGGCTGGCTGCCCGGCTCCTGACCGCCGAACTCCGACCCTTCAGGCCCTGGGGGATTCGGCCCGCTCATCTACGCCTATCCTTCTCGACGACTGACTCGGCAACACTACCCAAAGCGGCACGGCTGGCGAATCTGGCAGCACGGGTTTCGGGCGAACTGTTGTCCCGATTGTGACCTTCCCCGACCCCCTGTGTGGGCCCAGTCGTAATCAGTGCTTCTCGGGGCCGGTGTAGTACTCGAACACCAGGCCGCCGGCCGTCGACAGCACGAAGCAGACGCCCGCCACGATCAGCCAGGGAAGCCATAGCGCGACACCGACCGCGGTGACCGACGCGGACAGCGCGATGGCCACCGGCCACCAGCTGTGCGGGCTGTAGAAGCCGAGCTCGCCGGCGCCGTCGCTGATCTCTGCGTCCTCGTAGTCCTCGGGCCGGGTGTCGAGCCTACGGGCAACGAACCGGAAGAACGTTCCGGTGATCAGGGTCAGGCCGGACGTCATCACCAGCGCGGTCACCCCGGCCCACTCCACGCCGCCCTTGGCGAACATCTCCGTCAGCACGGCGTACACCACCGCCGACAGCACGAAGAACGCGGTCAGGAACTCGAACAGCCTGGCTTCGATGTGCATGTGGTGTCCCTACTTGCTGGCCTGGGGTAGCTGAGGTGCCTGCTCGCCGCGGCGGGTGTCGAACGGATGCGTGGTGACGGCCGTCGGCGGCTGGTTGATGGCCTGCAGCGCCTCGGCGTTGGTCTTGCCTGCCATGCGCTGCTGCAGATACGCCTTGAAGTCGTTGGGCTCCACCACCCGAACCTCGAAATTCATCATCGAGTGGTAGGTGCCGCACATCTCCGCGCATCGGCCGACGAACGCGCCGGTCTTGTTGATCTCGGTGATCTGGAAGACGTTGTCGGAGTGGTTGGCTTCCGGATCGGGCATCACGTCGCGCTTGAACAAGAACTCCGGCACCCAGAACGCGTGGATGACGTCGGCGGAGGCGATCTGGAACTCGATCCGCTTGCCGGTGGGCAGCACCAGCACGGGAATCTGGGTGGAGGATCCCAGCGTCTCGACCTTGTCGAAGTTCAGGTATTGCCGGTCCTCCGGGTTGAGGCCGCGGATCGCGCCGACGATCTCCTCGCCGTGCTTGTCGACACCCTCGGGCTTGGACTCCATCGCGGCCTTGCGCTCGTTGTCGGCGCCGTCGTAGGTAAACGTGCCGTCGCCGAAGTTGACCTTCTGGTAGCCGAACTTCCAGTTCCACTGGAACGCGGTGACGTCGATGACCACCTCGGGGTTGGGATCCTTGTGCAGCATCTTCTCCTGCACCACGACGGTGAAGTAGAACAGCACCGAGATGATCAGGAACGGAGTGACGGTAAGCACCAGCTCCAGCGGCATGTTGTAGCCGAACTGGCGCGGCAGCTCCGTGTCGCCCTTCTTGTGCCGGTGAAACGCCGAGCTCCAGAAGATCAGGCCCCACACGATCACACCGACCACCAGCGCCGCGATCAGCGAACCGATCCACAGCTCCCGGTTCAGGTGTGCCTCCGGTGTGATGCCTTCCGGCCAGCCGAGGCCCAGCACCTCAGCCCAGCTACACCCGCTGAGCAGCACCGTCGTGCCACCCAGGATGACTGACAACGCCAACACCCGAAGCCCGCGAGGTGTCACGTTGGAGCCTCCTACGAAGTCAGTAGACCGCCGAGCGGTCAAATGGCCGCAGTGAATACTACGCAGCGTAGACCACCGCCCGGTGCCGGTCTCGACACACCTCACCGATTAGGCATACTGGCGCGGTGTGCGGACTGCTGGCCCTGCTTACCGACCCGTCCGCTGACGTCTCGCGAGAGCTGGTGGATGCCGTTTCGGGCTCCTCACATCTCATGCGGCACCGTGGTCCCGACGAGCCCGGCACGTGGTCCGACGACCATGTGGTGTTGGGCTTCAACCGGCTGTCGATCATCGACATCGCGCACAGCCATCAACCGCTGCGCTGGGGCCCACCGGAGTCGCCTGACCGCTACGTGCTGGTGTTCAACGGCGAGATCTACAACTACCTCGAACTGCGCCACGAGCTTTCGACCGATCACGGCGCCGTGTTCCACACCGACGGTGACGGTGAGGCTATCATCGCCGCCTACCACTACTGGGGCACCGACGCGCTGACCCGGCTGCGCGGCATGTTCGCGTTCGCGCTGTGGGACACCGTCTCCAAGGAACTGTTCTGCGCGCGCGATCCGTTCGGCATCAAGCCGCTGTTCATGGCGACGGGGTCCGGCGGAACGGCGGTCGGCAGCGAGAAGAAGTGCCTGCTGGATCTGGCGGCCACGATCGGGATCGACCTTGGCATTGACGATCGCGCCGTGCAGCACTACACGGTGCTGCAGTACGTGCCGGAACCCGAGACGCTGCACCGCGGCATCCGGCGGCTGGAATCCGGCAGCTACGCACGCCTGCGGCCGGGGAGGCCGCCAGAGGTCACCCGCTACTTCACGCCGCAATTCACCGCGAAACCGTTCGTGAACGCCCACGAGCAGAGCCGCTACGACGAGATCACCGCGGTGCTCGAGGATTCGGTCGCCAAGCACATGCGCGCGGACGTCACCGTCGGCGCCTTCCTGTCGGGCGGGATCGACTCCACTGCGATCGCCGCACTGGCGATGCGCCACAACCCGCGACTGATCACCTTCACCACCGGCTTCGAACGGGAGGGCTTCTCCGAGGTCGACGTCGCGGTTGCGTCGGCCGAGGCGATCGGCGCGCGGCATGTGACAAAGGTGGTCAATCAGGCCGAGTTCGTCGCCGCGCTACCCGAAATCGTCTGGTATCTGGACGAACCCGTCGCCGACCCGGCGCTGGTGCCGCTGTTCTTCATCGCCCGCGAGGCCCGCAAGCACGTCAAGGTGGTGCTGTCCGGCGAGGGCGCCGACGAGCTGTTCGGCGGCTACACCATCTATCGGGAACCGTTGTCGCTGCGGCCTTTCGAGTATCTGCCCCGCCCGGTTCGCCGCTCACTGGGCAAGGCGTCCAAACCGCTGCCCGAGGGCATGCGCGGCAAGAGCCTGCTGCACCGCGGCTCGCTCACCCTCGAGGAGCGCTACTACGGCAACGCACGCAGCTTCTCCGACGCCCAGCTTCGGGCGGTGCTGCCGGGCTTCCGCGAGGAATGGACGCACACCGACATCACCGCGCCGGTGTACGCCACGTCCGACGGCTGGGATCCGGTGGCGCGCATGCAACACATCGACCTGTTCACCTGGCTGCGCGGTGACATCCTGGTCAAGGCCGACAAGATGACAATGGCCAATTCGCTCGAACTGCGGGTGCCGTTTCTCGATCCCGAGGTGTTCGCGGTGGCGTCCCGGCTCCCGGCCGATCAGAAGATCACCAGGGCCACCACCAAATTCGCGTTGCGCAAGGCGCTGGAACCCATCGTTCCCGCTCATGTGCTCAACCGGCCGAAGCTCGGCTTCCCGGTGCCCATCCGGCACTGGCTGCGGTCGGGCGAACTGATGGACTGGGCGTACGCCGCGATCGCCGCCTCACAGGCGGGCGAGCACTTGGACCTTGCCGCGGTGCGGGCCATGCTTGACGAACACCGCGGCGGCGCAAGCGATCACAGCCGCCGACTGTGGACGGTGCTGATCTTCATGCTGTGGCACGCGATCTTCGTCGAGCAAAGCGTGACGCCACAGATCAGCGAACCGACCTACCCCGTGCAGCTCTAGGCTGCCGCGGCGGAGCCGTGAATCAGGCCAAAGCGGAGGCGATCTCCTCCGCTGCAGATGCCCCGTAGGCCTCGGAGAGGCGCGTGACGGCGGCATCCTTGTCCCAGGTCCACTCCTGCGGGCCGGGCGCCTCCAGCACCAGAGTGGCGACCATCGACGCGAGTTGCGCGGACCGCTCGAGGCTCAAACCAGCGCTGCGGCCAGTCAGGAAGCCCGCCCGGAACGCGTCGCCGATGCCGGTCGGGTCGTCTTTGTGGGTCTCGGGCACCGCGTCGACGTGGACGAAGGTGCCGTCGCGGCCGACGATGTCGACGCCCTTCTCCCCCAACGTCGTGATGCGCATCTCGATCTGGCCCATCACCTCGGCCTCGGACCACCCGGACTTCTGCAGCAGCAGGTCCCATTCGTAGTCGTTGGTGAACAGGTACGCCGCGCCGTCGATCAACTGGCGGATCTGGTCGCCGGACAACCGGGCGAGTTGTTGCGACGGGTCCGCGGCGAAGGCCAGGCCCAGCTTGCGGCACTCCTCGGTGTGCAGGAACATCGCGTCGGGATCGTTGGCTCCGACGATCACCAAATCGGTTGTGCCCGTTCGTGATACGACGTCGGCGAGCTTGATGGTCCTGGCCTCCGACATCGCGCCCGGGTAGAACGAGGCGATTTGGGCCATGGCCTCATCGGTGGTGCAGACGAATCGCGCCGTGTACGCCGAGTCGGAGATGAGGACGCTGTCGCAGTCCACGCCGTGCGCCGTCAGCCACTGCCGATAATCGCCGAAGTCCTTGCCCGCGGCGCCAACCAGCGCCACGTCACCGCCGAGCACGCCGATCGCGTAGGCCATGTTGCCTGCCACGCCGCCGCGGTGGATGACCAGATCGTCGACGAGAAAGCTCAATGACACCTTCTGCAGGTGATCGGCCAGGAGCTGCTCGGAGAACCGACCTGGAAAACGCATGAGATGGTCGGTCGCAATCGATCCGGTCACCGCAATGGTCACGAACGCTCACCCTTCATTTATTAAGCCGTCTACATAACCTTACCCACGGGATACCCACAGACAGTGCGCTAACCTGCCTACAAGTGCCCGCTCGGTCACTGTAGACAGACGAATTCGTCGACACATCTCGGGGGAGCAAATATATGACTGGTCCGTACCCGCCCGAATACGGCGCTGGACCGGTCGGCCCGCAAATGTATGGGCCGCAGCCCTACCCGGAAAATGTGCCATCGCCCTATCCGTCGATGCTGCCGCCGCCACTGCAATATCCGAAACGGCGGTGGTGGCTGCCCGTCGCCGCAGTGGCACTGGCAGTAGTGGTGGTCGCAGCGATTGTCACCGCAATTGTTTTCGCGTCACGCGGCAACAATGCGTCCGGCCACATTGCGTTCACCGACTCGTCGGCCAAGGCCGCCATTCAGGAGTATCTGGACGCGCTGTCGAAGGGTGATGATCAAACCGTCGCGCGTCACACCCTGTGCGGACTGTTCGACGCGGTCAAGGACCACCGCTCCGACCTCGCGCTGGCGAGCCTGAGCAGCGACGCGTTCCGCAAGCAATACAGCCACGCCGAGGTGACGTCGATCGACAAGATGGTGCTCTGGTCGCCGAATCAGGCGCAGGTGCTGTTCACGATGCGGGTGGCTCCGGCGAGTGGGTCGACGCGTGACCAGCCACCGAAGGACGAGGAACAGGCCATCGCTCAACTACTGGCCCAGGACAACGAGATCCTGGTGTGCTCCTACTTGCCCAGGACGGCCGGTCAGTACTAGCTCAGTTGAACGAGTCGCCGCAGGCGCAGGATCCGGTGGCGTTCGGGTTGTCGATGGTGAAGCCCTGCTTCTCGATGGTGTCGACGAAGTCGATCGTCGCGCCCTGGACATAGGGGGCGCTCATCCGGTCGACGGTCAGCCTGACGCCGCCGAACTCCGCGGTCAGATCGCCGTCGAGGGACCGGTCATCGAAGAAGAGGTTGTAGCGCAGGCCGGCGCAGCCGCCCGGCTGGACGGCGATGCGCAGCGCCAGGTCGTCACGGCCCTCCTGATCCAGCAGCGCCTTCGCCTTGGCGGCCGCGGCGTCAGTCAGGAGTACGCCGTGGGTGCTGGTGGCCGTCTCGTCCTGAACAGTCATTACATCTCCCCTGTGCATGTTCGTGGGTAGACCGGTGGGTCCACTTCATCAACGGTACCTTGTTTCCGCCCTATTCCCGATCTATCCCCAGGTCGCCGCCGTCAGCTGTGCCAACCCTTCCAGCTGGTTTGCCGCGTCCTCGATGGCCAGCTGCACGGATCCCGCGTGGTCGGTGATGGAGAACGCCGCCGCGATGCCCGCCGCCCGCAGTGCGGTTTCGTCGAGAGTGACCTGGCCTGCGAGCACCAGTAC
>JBKOYU010000701.1:0-2352 GCA_046725575.1 Actinomycetota bacterium
AACATGTTCCATCGGTCATTGCGGCGAGTTCCGCAGCCGGTCGATGGTGCTCCTTACCAGATGATCCAACGGCTCGCCAAAGAACTGCACTGCACAGTGGGCGGGGGATTTCTGTCGGTGCGGGGGCTACACGCTCGACACACCTACGTCCTGGCCGAACCCGACGGCACGACCCACCTGCATGACAAAGACGAGCCGTCGATGTGGGAAACGAACTTCTACACCCCAGGCAAGGACCAGGGTCTGGCCTCCACCAGTTTCGGCAACGTCGGCTTGGCCATGGGATTCGAGTGGGGGCGCTCGCGGACCGCGCGGCGGCTACGCAACAAGGTCGACGTCGTCTTGGGCGGGTCGTGTTGGTGGGGCGGTCCGACATGGCCGGTGATGCGCGACTGGTTGGCCCGCGACCATCAGTACAACAGCTTGGCGTGCGGTGAAGCGCCGACGAGGATGGCCCGAATGGTCGGCGCTCCGGTGGCGGTCGCACAGCATGTGGGACAGGTCGATTCGGACACACCGATGCTGCCCGGTGTCGGGTGGTCGACCATGTTCAGCGGCGACTCGCAGATCGTCGACGCCTCGGGCACCATCCAGGCGTACCTAGGCCCCGACGACATCAATGCAATCGCCTGCGCCGAAGTGGAAATCGGCCCACAGGAGCCCCTCTATCCCATTCCCACCGGCTTCTGGACGCAACCGGCGTCGGGAATCGTCCAGGGCCTCTGGCACTACCAGAAACTACACGGCCGCATCTCATACAAGGTTCGGCACGCACTGGGCGGGTTCCCCTGGCAACACGGCGTGCCCACCGATCTGCCGAACTACAAACCGGCCGGCGCACCCGCGCAGCTCATGCTGGACGACCTGCCAGCGGCATCCATCGAAGAAGCGATGACGGCGAACGCTGGTGACAGCGAAGCCCAGCTGACATGACATTGGCTGACGAAGTGAAGTGGTCGGCCCGTCCGGCCCTGGCTCATCTCTGCCTCCCGCAATTGTTTTAGAGAAGGAATGTTGATGACTACAACTGATAAGGGCATGGTGCCGGTGGCCGAAGGCACGGGGTCGATTGCTGTCGGTGAGCTCGCTGAGGTGTTTGCGCGTCAGCGTGCGGCGTTTGATCGCAATCGTGCGCCGTCGCTGCACCAGCGCAAGGCCACGCTGCTCAAGTTGGAGCGGTTGATCGAGCAGAATCGGCTGATTTTGGCTGAGGCGGCTAACGCTGATTTCGGTACCCGGTCTGGGTTTGAGACCGAGATGTCAGAAGTGGTGGGCACGATCAGCATTCTTCGTTTCATGCGGCGGCGGCTTCGGTGGTGGATGGCGCCGCGGCGGCGTGCGGTTTCGATGTGGTATCGGCCGGCGAAGAACCGCGTCGAGCCGCGCCCGTTGGGGATTGTCGGTGTGGTGTCGCCGTGGAACTTCCCGCTGAACCTGGCGCTGGTTCCGGCGGCGACGGCGTTGGCCGCGGGTAACCGGGTGATGCTCAAGGTCAGTGAGTTCACCCCGAACACGTCGGCGGTGCTCAAGCGGTTGATCGAGGAGAACTTCAGCCCGGACTTGTTCTATGTCACCGATGGTGGCGGTGAGGTGGCGTCACGATTCACCACGCTGCCGTTTGACCATCTGTTGTTCACCGGCTCCACCCAGGTCGGCAAGATCGTGGCCAAAGCCGCCGCGGAGAACCTGACACCGGTGACCCTGGAGTTGGGCGGCAAAAGTCCGGCGATCGTCGATGAGGACTACTCCATCGAGCGCGCCGCGACTACGGTGGCCTGGGCCAAACTCTTCAACGGCGGCCAGGTCTGCGTCGCGCCGGACTACGTGCTGGTGCCGCGCGGGCGGGAGACGGAGTTCGCGATCGCCGCGCGCGAGGCGGCGCGCAAGCTCTACCCCAAGGTGGCTGGAAACCCGCAATACACCGCGATTCTCAACCAACGTCACTACGACCGGATCAGCGGCTATGTCAGCGAGGCCCAGGGGATGGGCGCAGAGATCATCACCGCCGAGGATCCAGAGTTGGGTAAGGAACGGCGCCAGCTTCCGCTGACCATGATCATCAACCCACCCAACGACTCAACGGTGATGAAAGACGAGATCTTCGGGCCGGTTCTTCCGATCATCGGATACGACACCGTCAACACCGCAGTGGATTTCGTCAACTCCCGGCCAACCCCGCTGGCGCTGTACCTGCTGTCGAACGCTAAACGGCGTCAACAAGACTGGTTGACCCGCATCCCCAGCGGCAGTGCGGTGGTCAACGACCTGATAGTCGGTTACCTGCAAAACGATCTGCCGTTCGGCGGTCTGGGCGGATCCGGCTACGGCGCCTACCACGGACGCGAAGGATTC
>JBKOYU010000061.1:0-6633 GCA_046725575.1 Actinomycetota bacterium
GTTGTGGACGATGACGATGCGACCGTCCGCGTCCAGGTCGACGGTGAGGGTGGCGATGATGCGACCTGCCCCGCTCAACACGATGCCCGGCCCGCCATTGATGTCAACGAGTTCGGCTGTCATGTCGGCGATTTCGACGCCCTCGTACGGTCGCTTGACGTTGCCCGCGATCCATCTCGCGACGTTCGCCGCGCCGATGACCGGACGCATCGCCTGGCGGACCTTACCGCCGCCGTCGGTCCACAACGTCACCTCCGGTGCGAGTAACTCCATGAGCTCATTGATGTCACCACCCACGGTGGCGGCGAAAAACCGCTCGGTTGCCTCACGCTTCTTGACGCGGTCGGTCTCGAATCGGGGCCGCCGCGCCTGGACGTGTTCGCGGGCCCGATGCGCGGCCTGACGCACCGCGGACTCGGACCGTTCGACGGCCTCACCGATTTCGGCGTAGCTGAAGTCGAACACCTCCTTGAGCACGAACACGGCGCGCTCCAAGGGGCTGAGGGTTTCCAGCACGACGAGCATCGCCATCGACACCGATTCGGCCTTGGCGACGTCATCGGCGGCGTCGGCCTGGGTGAGGATCGGCTCCGGAAGCCATGGCCCCACATAGGTTTCGCGTTGGTGCCGCGTCGAGCGAAGCCGCTCCATCGACAGGTTCGACACGATGCGAGCGAGGTAGGCCTTCGGGTCGGCGACCTGTGAGCGATCGTCCGCCGACCACTTGAACCACGCGTCCTGAACGACGTCTTCGGCGTCCGCGGCCGAGCCGAGGATCCGGTAAGCGATCGAGAACAACAGGTTCCGGTGATCGGCGAACGTCTGCTGGTCGGCGTTCATCGCGTCGACCGGCCGCCGCGCCGCCAGGTCGCCGCTCCCAGTGCGGGCAGCGCCTTGAGCAGACGATATGTGGTCCACGGGCTGGCGCTCACGGTCTCTTTGTACGTGACCGCGAACGGGCCGGCCAAGTAGAACCGTCCCGGGCTGTCGTCGGCGTGGGTGAACTGGATGACAGCGTCGTTGCGTCCCAGGCTGACCGGCTGGTGCACGTAGCCGAAGCGGAACTTCTTGGGCTGCTTGCCTTTCAGATCCCGTACGATCGACGCCGCCGCGTGCAGGGCGGTCGGGATTCCGCTCTGGCAGGTGCCGTGCATGACGCCGTAGCCCTGCCGGATCGCGGCCGCGTCGCCGACGGCGTAGACGTTGGGGTGCGTGACGGACCGCAGTGACTCGTCGGTGACGATGCGGCCGCGGTCGTCCACTTCGAGACCGGCGGCGGCAGCGATCGGGGACACCCGCACGCCGGTCGTCCACAGCACGGCCTGCGCATCGACGACCTCGCCGTTGTCGAGGGCGACACCGTCGGACATCACCTTGACGATCTCGACGCCGGCGCGCACCTGCACACCGAGCCGCTCCAGGCCCGCGTGCAGCCGGGCCCGCGCCTTTTCGCCCATCATCGACCCGGGCACCTGACGGCTCAGCAGGACCACGTCGAGTTCGGGGTGTTGCTCGGCGATCTCGGCCGCGGACTCGATACCGGTCAGCCCGCCGCCTGCCACCACGACGGTGCCGTCGGCGAGGCGGTGCAGATGGTCGGCCAGAAGCGTCGCGTCCTGCGCGCTGTTCAGGGTGTAGGCGAATTCGTCGACACCAGGGACCGTCTCGGTGTCGGCGACACTGCCCAGCGCGTAGATAAGGGTGTCGTAGCGCAGCGTGTAGGCATCGTCGATGCGGACGGTTTGCGCGTCAGCGTCGATGCCGGTCACCCAGCCCTGTACGAAGTCCACGCCGGTGCCCTCGAGCTGATCGGGGATCTGCAGGTCGGCCAGGGGTTGGCCGGAGGCGGTCTGGTGCAAGCGCAGTCGCTCGGTGAACCGGGTCTGCGGGTTGACCAGCGTGATGTGGACATCGTCGCGGCCCTTCAGGCGGCCGACCAGGCCTGTTGTGGCGGCCATGCCCGTGTATCCG
Source organism: Actinomycetota bacterium (assembly GCA_046725575.1). GTDB lineage: Bacteria > Actinomycetota > Actinomycetes > Mycobacteriales > Mycobacteriaceae > Mycobacterium. The sequence goes on from JBKOYU010000061.1 coordinate 1,972, forward strand.
GCGCCCAGAACCAGGATCTTGTTCATCGTTCTGCCTTTCGTTTCTGCGGCTGATACACACCAGACGCAAACAGGGCCGCGATTCGTGACATCGACTCCCGTTCAGGGCGATTACCTGGGATTATGGTTTTGTGGCCCCCGTTGTGCGGTGCGGTCGCAGCGGCTGGCGTGGGAGGGGCGGATCGATGGCCCGAATGTCCTTTGCGTACATCTTCTCGGTGCTGATCATTGCGGTCGCGGCATGTTCGGGCAGCGAGCGCGGTGCGCCGGCGACCACGTCGAGTGCGCACAACGGCGGCGCGCCGCGCGCGACAGTCGCGCTCATCACACACCAGTCACCCGGCGACACGTTCTGGGATCTGGTCCGCCGTGGCGCCGAAGCCGCGGCCGCCAAGGACAACGTCGAACTGCAGTACTCCCACGACCCCGATGCGGCGGCCCAGGCCAACCTCGTGCGGTCGGCGGTCAGCGGAAAGGTCGCCGGCATCGCCGTCACGCTGGCCGAACCCGCGGTCATGGCGCCGGCGGTCCAGACCGCGGTCGCCGCCGGAATTCCCGTTGTGGCAGTGAATTCCGGGATAGCCGACTGGAAAGCACTGGGCTTGATGGAGTACTTCGGACAAGACGAGACGCTCGCGGGTCAGGCCGCGGGCGAACGGTTCACCCACGAGGGCGCGCAAAACACAATGTGCGTGATACATGAGCCGGGCCACGTCGGACTCGAGGCGCGATGCGACGGGCTGGCAAGGGGATTCAACGGCAAGACGCAGAAGCTCTACGTGAACGGCGTGGACAAGGCGACCGTCAAGCGCGCGGTGAGCGCAAAGCTGCAAGATGACTTCAGCATCGACCGCATTCTCACCCTCGGTGCCCCAATGGCATTGGCCGCGCGAGAGGCGGTCGCCGAAGCGAACAGTTACGCCAGGGTGGCAACGTTCGACACCAACCCAGGCGTGGTCGACGCGATCAAGAACGGAATGATCGAATGGGCCGTCGATCAACAACCGTTCCTGCAGGGGTATCTCGCGGTCGATTCGCTGTGGCTTTACTTCACCAACAAGAACGTGATCGGTGGTGGCCAGCCGACATTGACCGGACCGTCGTTCGTCGACGAGTCGAACATCAACTCGGTGGCCGACCTCGCCGAGGCCGGCACCCGCTGACCCGCCGTGACGGTCATCTTTCTCACCGGCGACGTGATGACCGGCCGTGCGATAGATCAACTGCTGCCGCACCCGGGCGATCCGACGCTGCGCGAATCCGTGGTGTCCGATGCGCGGACCTACATACGGCTTGCCGAAGAGACGAACGGCCCCATTCCGGCGCCGATCGACTTCGCCTGGCCGTGGGGTGAAGCGCTGGAGATCGTGGAGCGTTTCGCGCCCGATGTCCGATTGCTCAACTTGGAAACCAGCATCACCGCCGGCGGCGAGTTCGCGCGGGGGAAAGCGGTGCATTACCGGATGCACCCGGACAACATCGGATGCGTGGCCGCCGTCCGGCCGGATGTCTGCGCGCTGGCCAACAATCACATCCTCGATTTCGGGTATCAGGGCTTGAGCGACACCCTGCGAACGCTCGACGACGCCGGAATACGCGGCGTCGGTGCGGGATTGGACGCGAAGAGTGCCGAGCGCCCGGCCGTTGTCGGGCATGTCGTGATCGCGTCGTGCGGCATGGGATCGAGCGGCATTCCGCATCGGTGGGCAGCGACGGGACGCCGCCCGGGCGTCGCGTATGTACCCGACATGTCCGACCGCAGCGCCGACACGATCGCCGACCGCGTCCTGGCGGTGAAAGGCCCCGGCGACATTGCGGTGGTGTCCGTGCACTGGGGCTCGAATTGGGGCTACGAGGTTGACACCGCGCAGATCCGGTTCGCGCACAGGCTGATTGACGCGGGTATCGATGTGGTGCACGGTCATTCGTCGCACCATCCGCGGCCCATCGAGGTGTACCGCGGAAAGCTGATCCTGTACGGGTGCGGGGACACCATCGACGACTACGAAGGCATCTCCACGTACGAGACATTCCGTCACGAGCTGCGGCTGCTGTACTTCGCGTCGATCGACAGCGAGTCCGACAGCGTCCTGCGCATGGTGCCGATGCGGATGAGGAAAATGCGACTCGAGCGCGTGCCCGACGAGGACGCCGACTGGCTGCGGTCGACAGTGACCGAGAGCAGCCGGCGGTTCGGAACCCGCGTCGAGAACGCACCCGACGGCGTGCTGACTGTACGCGCGGGCTAGAGCGTGAACTCGAGATGCAGTTCGGTCAGCCCGCGCAGAATGAACGTCGGGACGTACTGGTAGCGACGGTCTTCGGCGGGACCGTGCTTGTCCTCGGCGATCCTGATGTCGGTAGTACGGTCGAGGAGACGCTCGATGCAGACCCGTGCCTCGGCACGGGCCAGTGGCGCACCGGGGCACGAGTGCGCGCCTCGGCCAAAAGCGATGTGACGGCGGGCATTTGGACGCGCCGGATCGAAGGTGTCTGGCTCGTCGAACTGCTTCGGGTCCCGGTTCGCGGCGCCGTTGAGCACCATCAGGGTGGTGCCTGCCGGAATGTCCACGCCGCCAACAGTGCTCGGTACGCGCGAGAGCCGGAAGTCACCCTTGACCGGACTCTCGATCCTCAGGGTCTCCTCGATGAAGTTGGGGATCCGGTCACGCTCACGCCGCAGCAGCTGCTGGATGTCGGGCCGCTCGGCGAGGACCTTCAGGGCGGAACTCAGGAGGCGTACGGTTGTCTCCTGGCCGGCTGAAAAGACATTGGTGGCGACGCGTACGACGTCGATGACCTCCGGTGTCGAGCCGTCCGGAAACGTCGCACTGGCCAGCCCGGTGAGCACGTCGTCGCGCGGCGCGCGGCGGCGATCCTCGATGTAGCGCGAGAACCTCTCGTAGAGGTATTCCAGCGGGCCGTGTTGCAGCGTGTCGTCAGCGGTGCTGCCGACGCCGGCCTCCGAACGCCGTCCGAGCACCGCGGCGAACTCGTCGCGGTCCTCCTGCGGCACCCCAAGGAGGTCGGCGATGACGAGCAGGCTGAACGGCCCGGCGAACTCGCTGATGAACTCGCCGCGGCCGTCGGTCAGGAAGGTATCCAGGACGCGGTCGGCCAGTTCCCACATGAACGCCTCGTTCTCCTTGAGGCGCTTTGGCGTGATCAGTCCCATCAGCAGCGCGCGGTGGTCGGTGTGGGTGGGCGGGTCAGGCGTGATGATCTGGTCGCTCATCGGGATGGCGTCGCGGTGCGCTGCAATCAGCTCGCTGACATCGTCGCCCTCGAGCGGCACGGGGAATCCGGGGAAGGGCCCGGTCACCGATATGCACGACGAATACGTCGTCGCGTCACCGAGGACGGCCAGCGCTTCGTCGTAGCCCGTCACCATGACGACGTCGTGATGCGGCTCGCGCTGGACCGGGCACTTGTTGCGCATGGCTGCCAAGTACGGGTACGGGTCGTTGACGAGCTCGTCGTCCCGGAAGAAGTCCTGCGATTCGATGTCGCTCATCGGGTGAACGCTCCTTGTGACCTAGTCGATCGTAAAGGGAGTAGCTTTACGAATGGCAAGTACAGTACCATACGATCGTAAAGCTGTAACAGGACGATCTGAGGAGCTGGCGATGGCGGCACTGGTCACCCGGGAGGCGGTGGAGACCACCGATACCCGGACGCGGCTGATCGAGGTTGCGGTCGACCTGTTCACCCGTCACAGCTTCGCGGGCACGTCGCTGCAGATGATCGCCGACGAGCTGGGGTTCACGAAAGCGGCCATCTACCACCATTTCCGGACCCGCGAGCAGCTGTTGGCCGCGGTCCTCGAGCCGATACTCGACGAGCTGCGAACCGTCGTCGAATCCGCGGAGACGAGGCGAACGCCGCACGCGCGGGCGGAACACATGCTCAGTGGCTATGCCGCACTGGCGGTGCGGAACCGGGGGCTTGTGGCGGTGCTCGCCGCCGATCCCAGCGTCGCAACGGTGCTGACGGAGCGCGCCGAATGGGGTGACCTGATCAAGCGGCAGCTGGCGCTGCTGGCCGATGTTGATCCGGGACCGGCCGGCGAGGTCAAGGCGGCCATGGTGTTCGCCGGGATGGCCGGTGCGGCAGGACCGGCAGGGGGCAATCTCGATGACGACGTGTTGCGTGAGCATCTCGTGGATGCCGGTCGTCGTACGTTAGGTCTGCGCGCGCCTCGACGCGTGATGTGACGCGTCAATCGTCAAAGTATTCAACCGATCTCGGGAAGGAACCCTGTATGAAAACGGCTGTCGTGACAGGAGGCGGCTCAGGCATCGGGCGGGCGGTCGCGGAGCGGCTACGGGCGGACGGTTATCACGTGGCCACAATCGACCTGAACCCATCCGATGACGAGTTTGCACAGACGGCGGATGTGACCGACCGCGCGCAGATCGAAGCTGCGCTGGCGGCGATCCGCGCACAGTTGGGCCCGGTGACGATCCTGGTCAACGCGGCTGGCCTAGACGGGTTCAAGCGGTTCACCGACATCACCTTCGACGAGTGGCAGAGGGTGGTCGACGTGAATTTGAACGGCGTGTTCCACTGCATTCAGGCGGTGTTGCCCGACATGGTCGAAGCGGGCTGGGGACGTATCGTGAACATCTCCTCGTCGAGCACTCATTCCGGCACGCCCTACATG
>JBKOYU010000669.1:0-2511 GCA_046725575.1 Actinomycetota bacterium
CCCCAGAGGTTGCCGAGATGTATATGATGTACTGCGGCGCCTTCGGTCCGACCATCCGACCCCGCACCCGGTAACTCTTGTCCCCGTCGATCGCGGCCGACTGGTACAGGGCATCGGCGTTGTCGATGGTCGCCTTGTCCACGGGCTGAATAGCGCGGCGGAAGTACGGGAAGCCGGGATCTTCACCGAGAGCTGCGCATCGGCGCACTTTCAGCGGCGCCTAACCGCCTTCCTTCGGAGCGAGCGCGACGATCCGTTCTGCGCGCCGAAGCACCGGGGCATCGACCATCAAGCCCTCGAACTGGAAAACGCCCCTCTCGTCGGCTGCCCTCGCGAGAACGGCGCGCGCCCATTCGACCTGCTCGGCGGTCGGCGTGTAGCCAGCTCGGATGACCGCCACCTGCGACGGGTGGATCGCGACCTTGGCGTCGAAACCGACGGCCACCGCGTCGTCGACCTCCTTGCCCAGGCCCTCGAGGTCCTTGATGTCGAGGTACACCGAATCCAGCGCAACCCGCCCATGTGCCTTCGCCGCCAGCAGGGTTTGCGACCGCACGTGCCGGGCCACCTCGCGATAGGAGCCATCCGGGTACCGGTTGGCGGTGCCACCCAGCACGGCGAACAGATCCTCGGCACCCCACATCAACGCGAACGCGTTGTCCATCCGCGCCAATTCGCTGACCGCCAAGGCGCCCAACGGAGTTTCGATCAGGACCACCACGTCTAGCGGCGCGAGGTCGCGAACCTGTTGCGGGTCTTCGGTTTTCGCCAGCATCACGGTTGTGTAGGAAGTGCGCGACAGCGCTTCAAGGTCGAGCTGATGGTCTGGTGTCGCGCTCGGGTTGACGCGCACGACGGTGCGGTCCGGGTCGAGCGGCGTCTCGACCAGCGCCTTGCGGGCCGCTTCCCTGTCCTTGGCCGCAACGCCGTCTTCCAGATCGAGAATCACCACATCCGCTGCCGCGGCCGCTTTTTCAAACCGCTCCGGCCGATCGGCAGGGCAGAACAACCATGCCGGCCCGGTCTGCGTCAGCGCCACTACTTCTCCCCCTCGGGACGCTTTCGCATCATGGTCTTTCGCGACGCCGTCGCCACGATGTCGCCGTGTTGGTTGCGGCCGGTATGAGCGAAGGTCACGATTCCCTCGCCGGGACGGCTCTTGGACTCCCGCTTGTCGGTGACCTCTGTCTCGGCGTACAGCGTGTCCCCGTGGAAAAGTGGCTTGGGGAATGCGACCTCACCGAAGCCGAGGTTGCCGACGATCGTGCCCTGCGTCAGCTGCGCCACCGACAGACCGACCAGCGTCGATAGAGTGAACATCGAATTCACGAGCCGCTGATTGAAGGGCGGCAGGGCGTCGGAGAACGCGGCGTCGAGGTGCAGCGCCTGGGTGTTCATCGTGAGCGTGGTGAACAGCACGTTGTCGGCCTCGGTGATGGTGCGGCCCGGGCGGTGCTGATACAGCACTCCGGTTTCGAACTCCTCGAACCACAGCCCGCGCTGGACTATGACTTTCTTGACGGCTTCTTGTCCGCTCACAGACCCGCCTCGCGTGCGATCAGCATCAGCTGCACTTCCGTTGTCCCTTCGCCGATCTCGAGGATCTTGCTATCGCGGTAGTGACGCGCGACGGCGTACTCGTTCATGAAGCCGTAGCCACCGAACACCTGGGTGGCGTCGCGGGCGTTGTCCATCGCGGCCTCGCTGGCGACGAGCTTGGCAATCGCCGCGGCCTTCTTGAACGGCTTGCCCGCCAACATGAGTGTGGCCGCGTCATAGTAGACGGTGCGGGCGGCATGCGCGCGGGCCTCCATGCGTGCGATCTTGAAAGCGATGGCCTGATAAGTGCCGATCGCCGCGCCGAACGCCTCGCGCTGCTTGGCGTACTTCACGCACTCGTCGACACAGCCTTGCGCAGCGCCGACCGACAACGCAGCGATGGCGATCCGGCCCTCGTCGAGGATGCGCAGGAAGTTGGCGTACCCGCGACCGCGCTCACCGAGCAGATTTTCGGCGGGCACCCGGACGTCGTCGAAGGACAGCGGGTGGGTGTCCGAGGCATTCCAGCCGACCTTGCTGTACGCGGGCTCGGCGGTGAACCCCTCGATGGGCACCGGCACCAACATCGACGAGATCTCCTTCTTGCCACCGGTCTCACCGGTGACGGCGGTAACGGTCACCAGTTTGGTGATGTCGGTGCCTGAGTTGGTGATGAACTGCTTGGAGCCGTTGATGACCCAGTGCCCATCGTCGAGGCGGGCCGTTGTCTTGGTGGCACCCGCATCGGTTCCGCCGCCGGCCTCGGTCAGCCCGAACGCGCCGAGCGCCTTCCCGCTCGCCAACAGCGGCAACCATTCCTGCTTCTGATCGTCATTGCCGAAGCGGTACACCGGCATGGCGCCCAGCGAAACCCCCGCCTCCAGGGTGATCGCCACGCTCTGGTCGACCTTGCCGAGTTCCTCGAGTGCCAGGCACAGCGCGAAGTAGTCGCCACCCATGCCGCCGTACTCC
>JBKOYU010000459.1:0-3285 GCA_046725575.1 Actinomycetota bacterium
GTGTTCGGAAACCCCGCAACCAAGTTCGGGAATCCGGTGACGGCGTCCGTCTTCGGCGGTAGGGCCATCGATCTGTGCAAGGACGGCGACCCGATTTGTTCTCACGGCCGGAACCCGTTCGCCCACAGCGATTACGTGAGCGCGGGCCTGACACAACAGGCCGCAAACTTCGTCGCTGGCATAGTTTAGCCGGGCTAGGCGGGGGCTAGGCGTTACTATTCGTTGTGCCATTGAATCGATTTCGCCGCTGGCTCATCGCCTCGGCGACGGCCGCTCTGACGGCCGCTGCTGCTGTCCTTCTACCGGCGGTGTCGCCCATGCCAATTGGTGACCTCGCGACCGCATGGGCCGACGACTGTCCCGACATCGAGGTGGTCTTCGCCCGGGGCACCAATGACGCGCCGGGCCTAGGAAACGTCGGCGGCGCGTTCGTCGATTCGTTGCGCGGCAAGGTCGGCGGCAGGTCGGTCGGGGCTTACGCGGTCGCTTACCCCGCCACCTTCGACTTCCTTGCCGCCGCCGACGGGGCCAATGACGCCAGCGCCCATATCCAGTACATGGTCAACAACTGCCCCAACACCAGGCTGGTGCTGGGCGGGTACTCGCAGGGTGCGGCGGTGATCGACGTGATCAGCGCGGTGCCAATCCCCGCCGTCGGGTTCAACAGTCCACTGCCACCCGATGTGCCCGACCACGTCGCCGCCATCGCCGTGTTCGGCAACCCGTCCGCCAAACTGGGCCTCCCACTTACGGTCAGCCCGGTATGGGGTGGCAGGGCCATCGACTTGTGCAACGGCGGTGACCCGATCTGCCAGACGGACGGCAAGAGCGTGGCCGCGCACCGTGCCTACCCGGGTGGGGCAACCAACCAGGCGGCCAACTTCGTGGCTGGCCTGCTCTAGCCGCAGCAAGAAATTGACGCCCACGTTGCAACCTTCGGCTAACATCGGCGAAGTGGGGATTGATCTTGACGCTCGCCGATGGGTCCATCGAGGTTCATTGCTTGCCGCGGCACTAGTTCTCGCGCTAGCAGGTCTGATCACGCCGGCCGTCGTGCCTGCGACGGGTTCCCTCCCGTCGGCGTCCGCCGCCTGCCCCGCGGTCGAGGTCGTCTTCGCCCGCGGCCGTGTCGAACCGGCGGGCATGGGGGTTCTCGGCAACGCGTTCGTCAACGCCCTGCGGTCCAAGACGGACAAGAACATCGGCACCTATGCGGTGCGTTATCCGGCCGACAGCGAGGTCGACATCGGCGCCAACGACATGAGCGCGCACGTCCAGTCCATGATGAACAATTGCCCGGATACACGGCTGGTGCTTGGCGGCTACTCGCTCGGCGCCGCGGTTACCGATGTGGTGCTTGCAGTGCCGTTCGAGTTCTTCACCTTCAAGAATCCTCTGCCGCCGGATGCAGATCAGCACATCGCAGCGGTGGCCCTGTTCGGCAACGGCGCCGCGTGGGTCGGGCCCATCACGAACTTCAACCCCCTATATAACGACAGGACCATCGAGTTGTGTCACGGCGCCGATCCCATCTGTAATCCGGCCGACCCTGACACATGGAAAGGCAACTGGCCCGCCCACCTCGCCAATGCGTACATCGGCGCCGGCATGGCGAACCAGGCGGCCGACTTCGTCGCGGGCAGGATCTAGTCCACCACCCGCAGATCGCGCGTGACCTTTGTGCGGGCCTCGAGTTCGTCATCGGGCGGATAGTCCACGCCGACGAGCGTCAGGCCGTGTGGCGGGGCGGCGGCGAAGTCGCTTGAGCGCTGTGTCGACGTCAACAGTGTGGCGCACCAACCGGTTTCGCGGCGGTGCTCGCCGACCGCCAGTAACGCTCCAACCAATGAGCGCACCATCGACCAACAGAACGCGTCGGCGGTCACGTATGCGGTGACGCGGTCGCCGTCGCGGGACCACTCCAGCCGCTGCAGATCGCGGATCGTAGTCGCACCCTCGCGCTGGCGGCAGAACGCAGCGAAATCGTGCAGCCCCACCAGGTCTCGTGACGCCACCGACATCGCCTCGACGTCGAGCGGTCTCGGCCACGCCGTCACATAGCGCGCCTCCTGCGGCTCAACGCCGTACGGGGCGGTCGACAGCCGGTAAACGTAAAGTCGCCGCAGCGCGGAGAACCGGGCGTCGAAACCCGCTGCGGCACGGGCGATGTCGAGGACACGGACATCGGCAGGCAGGAAGCGAGCGAGGCGCCGCACCAGCGGCAGGAACTCGCTCTCGCCCGCGCGGGTCCTGCGTGGGTACACATTCGGCAGCGCATCAGTAGGAACATCGACGTGGGCGACCTGACCCGCCGCATGCACACCCGCGTCGGTGCGGCCCGCCGCACGCAGCTGCACCGGCACGCGGAACACCGTCGACAACGCGTCGTCCAGAACGCCTGCCACAGTGCGCTGCCCTGCCTGCACGGCCCAGCCCGCGAACTCGGTTCCGTCGTAAGCGATATCGAGCCGAAGACGAACAAACCCGCCACCGGAGTCGATGGCGGGCATGTTCACAGCGTCACTATGACTTGTCGGCATCCTCGCCAGAGTCAGCCTTCTCGGTCTCGGGAGCCTCGGTCTCGGGGGCCTCGGCTTCGGCCTCCGCCTCAGCGGTCTGGGCCTCTTCGATGGCCGCGTCTTCCGCCTTGACCTCTTCGACGGTCTCTTCGGCCGGAGCCTCCTCGACGACGGCCTCCTCAGCAGCCGGCGCCGCCTTGGTCGGCACGGCCTTCTTCGAGGCAGCGGCGCTGGACCCGATGTCGCCGCCGGAGCGGCTCCGGCGGGCCCTATTGGCCTCCGAGGTCACGGTCTTCTCCCGCACCAGCTCGATGACGGCCATCGGGGCGTTGTCGCCCTTGCGTGCCTCCACCTTGATGATTCGGGTGTAGCCGCCATTGCGGTCGGCGAAGAACGGGCCGATCTCGGCGAACAGGGCGTGCACCACGTCCTTGTCGCGGATCTTCTTCATCACCTCACGCCGGTTGTGCAGCGTGCCCTTCTTGGCGTGGGTGATGAGCTTCTCCGCATAGGGCCGCAACGCCCGCGCCTTGGGCTCGGTCGTCTTGATCCGGCCGTGCTCGAAGAGCGACGCGGCCAAGTTGGCCAGGAGCGCCTTCTGGTGCGAGGACGACCCGCCGAGGCGAGGGCCCTTGGTGGGCTTGGGCATTGCGAACTCCTATGAGAAACGGTGGTACTAGAGCTGTTCGGTTTCGGCGTAGTCCTGGTCGTTGTCCAGGTCGTAGCCGGCGTCGCTGTTCCAGGTGCCGGTGGCGACGTCGTAGCC
>JBKOYU010000862.1:0-4849 GCA_046725575.1 Actinomycetota bacterium
ATCCCGCTCGCCATAGTGCCAGCCGTCCTCCGGTGAAATGCGGATACTTCGCTCTAAATGCGGATACTTCGCTCTAAAGGTACCGAGCAAAAACATCACAAACGTTGAATTCACGTTTCGTCGCGTGCGAATCCGGTCGCCACCGGAAGTCGGCCTTCATTTGAACGGGGAAGTCGTAGTTGGGGCTTCTGCGTCATGCCTCCGCTTTGGACGGGTGTGCGCCCAGACAGGACGCGACCGGTTTGCGCAACAGCAGCGGCCGGTCGGCACTGTAGCAGTGTTCTCACCGGCGCCGGACAACGTGATGCGCGTGCTCTACTTGGCGGTCGCGGGCTCGCCTTCTCGGGGGACTCATTGCCCTTCCCAGCGCACTTCCGACGGCTCTTTGTCCGGACGCAGCCCACGCCAGCTCGGCTGACGCAGGCGGCCGTCCGACGTGCGCTCGCTGTAGCGCACCTCCCCGACGAGTTCCGGCCGGACGAACGTAACCCCCTTCGCGTCCTGCGTGGGAAGCCTTGTGTTGAACGGGGATTCGTCGGTGTGTAGCGGTTTAAGGATGCCCTTGAGCTTCGTCAGCTCCTTCTCGGTGAACCCGGTACCCACGCGCCCGGCGAAGTGCAGGCCGCCGTCTTCGGGGATCCCGAGCATGAGTGCGCCGATGCCGCTAGAGCGGCCGCCCTCCCCCTGGCGCCACCCGCCGATCACCACTTCTTGGGTGTTCCATATCTTGTCCTTGATCCATGACGACGACCGCCGGCCCGGCTGGTAGGTCGAGTCCCGCTTCTTGGCGATCACACCTTCCCAGCGATGCTTGCGCGCCTGCTCCATCGCCTCGGGACCGTCACCCGGCAGCAGGTCGGGCACGATGAGACCACCGCCCGCCGCCAACGCCTCCAGCAGCCGGCGCCGGTCGGAGTACTTGGCGCGCAACAACGACCGGCCATCGAGATGCAGGATGTCGAAAGCCCAGTACTCAACGCGGGTGGAGCGCGCCCGGTTCTGCATCTCGCCAAAGCTCGGTACTCCGGACTCGTCGAGCGCGACCGCTTCCCCGTCGAGGATCACGTGGTGATCGGCGAGATCGGCGGCCAGCGCCTCGAATTGGGGGTACTCATGGGTGACGTCACGGCCCCGTCGTGACCGCAGGTTCAGCTTGCCGCGGTTTGCGTCGACCAGCACCCGATAGCCGTCCCACTTGCCCTCGAACGCCCACTGCGATGCCTTGAGCTTCTCGACCGAGCCCTCGGTTGCCAGCATGGGCGCGAGATCGCCTGGCGCCGGCTGAATGTCGCCGGCCGAGCGGCTCCGTGGCCGCTGTTGGTCCTTCATCCGGTGCGCCAGCCAGTTCTTACCGTCGGTCTGGATCAGTGCGTACCGGCCGTCGATCTTCTTGCCGTGCAGGGTGACGATCACTTCGCCGCCGTCTGCAGGCCCGTCAGGGGGGATGTCCTTGAACTTCTCGGTCTCATACGTGCCCGCATCCCAGACGATCATGTTGCCTGCGCCGTACTCCCCCTTCGGGATGGTGCCGTGAAAGGTCAGATACTCCAGCGGATGGTCCTCGGTGTGCACGGCCAGGTGGTTGACGGACGGGGTGTCAGGCAGGTTTTTCGGCACCGCCCAGCTCACCAATACGCCGTCGCGTTCCAGCCGCAGGTCGTAGTGCAGCCGCCGGGCGTGGTGTTCCTGGATGACGAACCGGTCGTTATTGCCGGCCGTCGGCGCCTTGATCGGCACCGGCTCCGGCGTTTTCGACGCGTCGCGCATGTTGCGGTACCTCGTCAACCGGTCCTCAACTGGCACCGCCTCGTCGAGCTCGGCGAGCAGGTCGCCGTCTTTGTCAACCCGCTTCAGCACCTCGTCGAAACGCAGATGCCGCAACTTAGGGTCGGCGATTTCGTCCCAGGTGCGCGGCGCTGCGACCGTCGGATGTTCGCGGCCGCGAAGCGAATACGGCGCGATGGTGGTCTTGGACGCATTGTTCTGGCTCCAGTCCAGGAACACCTTGCCCGCGCGCACGCTCTTGGTCATGGTCGCGGTCACCAGCTTCGGCATCGCCTGTTCCAGTTGCTGCGCAACGCGTTTGGCGAGCACCACCGCGCCGCGCGAGCTGACCGGCTCCGCAAGCGGGACGTACAAATGCAGGCCCTTGCTGCCGCTGGTGAGCGGATACGTCGTCAGCCCGATGTCACCCATCAACTCCCGGACGGCCTGCGCGACCTCGCAGAGTTGTTTCATCTTGACGCCCTCGCCGGGATCGAGGTCGAACACCAACCGCGTCGCCGGCCCGGGATGCACTTGGTCATCGCCCACCCCGCTACGCCCGCCCATAACGAAGCGCCACTGCGGGACGTGCACCTCCAGCGAGGCCTGCTGAGCCAGCCATGCCACACCCTCGACGGTGTCGACGATCGGGTACGTCGTCGTGCCGGACCGATGGGTGATGCTCGCACGATCCAGCCAGTCGGGCGCCGAACTGGCGAGCTGCTTTTCAAAGAACGACGGCTCGTCGACACCGTTGGGCCAGCGCTTGCGGGTGACCGCGCGGCCGGCGATGTGCGGCAACATGACCTCGGCGATGCTGACGTAGTAGTCGAACACCTCGGCCTTGGTGGTACCCGTCGCCGGGTACAGCACCTTGTCCGGGTTGGTCAGCTTCACCCGGCCGTAGTGATCCACCACTTCACGGTATTACCTGGCGTAACGTTGCACTATGACGAGGATCTTCGCGGCGTGCCTGTTCGCGGTCGCCGCGCTGATCGGGGCGCCGCAAGCCGTCGCCGATCCTGATCAGCTCGTCCCCTACTGCTCAGGTGACCAGACCCCAATGGATGCCAGCTGCAGGCCCATGCCGCATCAGGTGTTCACCGACGACGCACCTGGCGCGAACCCTGATGTGCCCCTCGGCACCAACCCGGGCGTCGAACCGCTGACCTAGCCGCCGAACGTGAGCTTGTGTTCGAGAACTTGCGGAGACTTCGCAAACAAGCTCACGTTCGAGGCAAGCACGACCTAGCCGACCCGTTCCCCGGTCTCCGGGTTGAACAGGTGCACCACACCGTGCGGGTGCTTGCGCAGCCGCACTGTCTGGGCGAGCTTCGGTGCGGTCCGCGGGTCCGACCGCGCGACCAGCTGGACGCCGGAGCCGGCGTGCGTGTACACGTAGGCCTCGCTGCCGAGATCCTCAACGAGGTCGACGACGACCTCGATGCCGCCGGAGTCGGCAATGTCGAGCTGCTCGGGCCGGATGCCGATGGTGACCTCCTTGAGGCCGGAGTCGTGCAGCAGCGTCAGCTGATCGCGTTCGAGCTCTAGCGTCGAGCTCTCGCCGACGCGCACTCCCTCTGCGGTGATCGGCACGGTGACCAGGTTCATCGACGGTGAGCCGATGAAGCCGGCGACGAAGGCGTTGGCCGGCTTGTCGTACAGCTCGTTCGGCGTGGCGAACTGCTGCAGTTGGCCGTTGCGCAGCACCGCGACCCGGTCGCCCATCGTCATCGCCTCCACCTGATCGTGGGTGACGTAGACGGTGGTGGTGCCGAGCCGGCGTTGCAGCGCGGCGATCTCGGTGCGGGTCTGCACGCGCAGCTTGGCATCGAGGTTGGACAGCGGTTCGTCCATGCAGAACACCTGCGGGTTCCGCACGATCGCGCGGCCCATCGCCACCCGTTGCCGCTGCCCGCCGGACAGCTTGGCCGGTTTACGGTCCAGGAACTCGCTCAGGTCAAGCATTTTGGCGGCGTCCTCGACCTTCTTGCGGCGCTCGTCGGCCGATACGCCGCGCAGCTTCAATGCGAAGCCCATGTTCTCGGCGACGCTCTTGTTCGGGTACAGCGCGTAGTTCTGGAACACCATCGCGATGTCGCGGTCCTTGGACGGCACCCCGACCATGTCCTTGCCACCGATTTCGATGCTGCCCTCGTCGATCTCCTCGAGCCCGGCCAGCATCCGCAGCGCGGTGCTCTTGCCCGAACCCGACGGACCGACCAGCACGACGAACTCGCCGTCGGAGATGTCCAGATTGAGGGAGTCCACCGCGAGCTGGTCGGAGCCCTCGTAGATGCACGAGGCGTTGCGGTAGGTGATTGCGGCCATGAGAAAAACTCCAGTTCTTTTCCGTGTTACTTGATGGCGCCGAAGGACAGTCCACGAACCAGTTTGTTCTGGGCGATCCAGCCCGCGATAACAACCGGTAGCGCGGCCATCGTCGCCGCCGCGCACAGCTTGGCCCAGTACAGGCCCTCACCCGCGATGAAGCCGACCAAAAAGACCGGCATCGTTTGTGCCTGCACCGCGGTCAGGTTGACCGCGAAGAAGAACTCGTTCCACGCGAAGATCACGCAGATCAACGCGGTGGCCGCGATGCCCGGGGACACCAGCGGCAGAATGACTTCGCGCACCGCCCGCCAGGTGCTGGCGCCGTCCAGGCTCGCGGCCTCCAGCAGCTCGCCGGGCACCTCGAGGAAGAACGACCGCATCATCCACACCGCGATCGGCAGGTTCATCGACGTGTAGAGGATGATCAGCGCCCAGATGTTGTCCAGCAGGCCGATGTTCGACACGATCACATACAGCGGGATGATCGCCGCGACCACCGGCAGCATCTTGGTGCTCATGAAGAAGAACAACGCGTCCTGGGTCTTGCGCACCGGCTTCAACGACAGCGCGAACGCCGCCGGGGTGCCGAGCGCGAGCACCAGGATCGTCGAAACCGTGGTGGCGAACAAGGAATTCATCAGACTGGTGCCCACGCCCTGGTCGAACACCGCCTTGAACTCGTCCAGGGTCGGCACGAAGAAGATCTTCGGTGTGGTGGTGTAGGCGTCGACCTCCTGCTTGAACGCGGTCA
>JBKOYU010000383.1:0-3698 GCA_046725575.1 Actinomycetota bacterium
GTACCGCGAGAAGTGCGGCACCGATGTGGTGCTCGGCGACCGGTTTGCGGAACACCCACTGCACCTGGATATTCCGGTGACGATCGCCGGTATGTCGTTCGGTGCGCTGTCCGGACCCGCCAAGGAGGCGCTGGGCCGCGGCGCCAGCGAGGTGGGTACGTCGACCACCACCGGCGACGGCGGCATGACACCCGAGGAGCGCGGGCAGAGCAAGTACCTTGTCTACCAGTATCTTCCGTCGCGATACGGAATGAACCCCGACGACCTGCGCAAGGCCGACGCGATCGAGGTGGTCCTTGGTCAGGGCGCCAAACCCGGTGGCGGCGGAATGCTGCTGGGCCAGAAGATCTCCGAACGCGTCGCCGGGATGCGCACCCTGCCCGAGGGCATCGACCAACGCTCGGCCTGCAGGCACCCCGACTGGACCGGCCCAGACGACCTGACGATCAAGATCAACGAACTGCGCGAGATCACCGACTGGGAGAACCCGATCTACGTCAAGGTCGGCGCCACTCGCACGTACTACGACGTGAAACTGGCCGTGCACGCCGGCGCCGATGTGGTGGTCGTCGACGGCATGCAAGGCGGCACCGCCGCCACCCAGGAGGTGTTCATCGAGCACGTCGGCATCCCGACGCTGGCCGCGGTCCCGCAGGCGGTGCAGGCGCTTGCCGAACTCGGCGTCCACCGCAAGGTGCAACTCATCGTCTCGGGCGGCATTCGCACCGGCGCCGACGTCGCCAAGGCGCTGGCGCTCGGCGCCGACGCGGTCGCAATCGGCACCGCGGCGCTGATCGCGTTGGGCGACAACCATCCTCGCTACGCCGCCGAGTACGAGAAGCTCGGCAGTGCCGCAGGCTTCTTTGACGACTTTCAGGACGGCACCGACCCAGCGGGGATCAGCACGCAGGACCCCGAACTCGCGGCGCGGTTCAATCCCGTCGAGGGCGGCAGGCGGCTCGCCAATTACTTGCGGGTGCTGACCATGGAAGCGCAGACCATCGCGCGCGCGTGCGGTAAGGCCCACGTACTGCACCTCGAGCCCGAGGACCTGGTCGCGGTGACCATCGAGGCGGCGGCGATGGCTCGGGTGCCGTTGGCAGGCACCGACTGGATCCCCGGGCGATGACGACCGCGGACGTCGTCATCGTCGGCGGCGGCATCGAGGGCGCGGCCGCCGCCTGGGCGCTCGGCCAGCGCGGCGTCACCGATGTCGTTGTGGCCGAACGCAATACCGTAGCATCAGGAATGACCGGCAAATCCAGCGGCATCGTCCGCTGCCACTACGGGGTCACCTCGCTGGCCGCCATGGCCACCGTCGGACTCGACGTGTTCGAGAAGGCCGAGGAGATCTTCGGCACCGACATCGGCTTCCGCCAGACCGGGTACGTCGTCGGCGTCGGCGAACCCAACGTCGAATCCCTGCGCAAAAGCCTGGCCGCCCAGCGGGCGGTCGGCGTGCAGACCGAGGAGATCGACCGGTCCGAGGTCGCCTGCATGTGGCCGTTCGCGGATCTGTCGCGGTTCGAGGCGTTCGGGTGGGAGGCGCGCGGCGGCTACGGCGACGCGTACATGACCGCGCAGGCGTTCGCGGCCTCGGCGCGCGCGGCGGGCGTCCGAATCCGCCAGGGCACGACGGTCACCGAACTGTCGGTTGTCGGAGATCGGGTCACCGGCGTCCGGCTCGCCGACGGCAGCGAAGTCTCTGCGGCCACCGTCGTCGTCGCGACCGGCGTGTGGACGAGGCCATTCCTGGCGCGATACGGCGTCGACGTGCCGATCCGGGTCGTGCGTGAACAGATCGTCACCATCGCGCCCGGCATCGACATTGGCACCGTGCCCGTCTTCTCCGACCTGGTGCAATACGTCCGCCCGGAAGTTGGGGGCGACATTCTGTTCGGCAACAGCGACCTGTCCGACGTCGCAGAAGCGGATCCCGACAACTACTTCAACCGCGCGACCGACGCGTTCGTCGACCTCACCGTCGACAA
The DNA here is from genome assembly GCA_046725575.1 of Actinomycetota bacterium. Lineage (GTDB taxonomy): Bacteria > Actinomycetota > Actinomycetes > Mycobacteriales > Mycobacteriaceae > Mycobacterium. The sequence continues at coordinate 1,992 of JBKOYU010000383.1, forward strand.
GGTCGGCACCCGTTTCCCCGGGTTCACCGATGCGGCGATCACCGGCAGCTACGCGGGCTGCTACGACGTCACGCCGGACTGGAACCCAGTCATCTCCACGACGGGGCTCGACGGTCTGATAGTCGCGGCTGGTTTCAGCGGCCACGGGTTCAAGATCGCGCCCGCAGTAGGCCGTCTGGTCGCCGACCTCGTCGTCGACGGACACAGCAACGACCCGCGGATCCCGCATTCCGACTTCCGGCTGTCCCGGTTCGACGAGGGCGAGCTGTTGAAGAGCCCGTATCCGTATGTCGATGCCGGGCAAATGCGATGATGGTGCCTTAGTGACCGATGTTCCACTTCTTCGCAACAAGTCGGGCACGGCGCGAGACCGTGATCCCCACGAGCCCGTAGAGGAGCTCGAGTTCGAGGCCGCGATCGGCCGCAACGTGCGACAGCTACGGCAACAGCAAGGACTCACGGTCGCGGAAATGGCTGCCCGCGTGGGCATTTCCAAGGCGATGATGTCCAAGATCGAAAACGCCCAGACGTCGTGCAGCCTGAGCACACTGGCGCTGCTGGCCAAGGGCTTCGACGTGCCGGTCACCAGCCTGTTCCGCGGCGCCGACGTCGAGCGCCCGGCAGCGTTCGTCAAGGCGGGCACCGGCGCGCGAATCGTGCGCAACGGCACCAAAGAGGGCCACGAGTACCAGCTGCTCGGGTCGTTGCGGGGCGAGCACAAGCGGCTCGAGTGCCTGCACGTCACTCTGTCGGAGAAGAGTCAGACCTATCCGTTGTTCCAGCATCCGGGCACCGAGTTCATCTACATGCTCGAAGGTGTCATGGACTACAGCCACAGCCGCTCGGTGTATCGGCTGCACCCGGGTGACTCGCTGCAGATCGACGGCGAGGGGGCGCATGGGCCGGTCGATCTGGTCGAGCTGCCGATCCGGTTCCTGTCGGTGATCGCCTTCCCGGATTCTCAGGTGTAGAGCTTGGCCACGGCCTGCTACTTGAAACTTCCATACGCCGCCTACAGCCGCTGACTGTCAGTGCTCGCTGTCAGAATCCCGGCAATGGTCGAGCCTGGAATAGAGCGGTGACATGAGCGTTGCGAGAGTGATCGAGTTGTGGGGCGGTGTTACACGCCAACAGCGACTAACGGAGTCGCCATACTTGGCCCTCGTTGAGCAAGCTCCGCTCTACATCGTCAGCAGACAAGCAAAAGTGTTGACAACCATCGAAGCTTGGGATGGTGAGTATGTCGACTTTACAGTCAATTTCGACGGACGATCGTTTGCCTTCCATACGGATCTAAACGCCTTATTCCGGCGAAAGGTCGGCCGCTTTCACCAAGAATTCCGAAGCCGTAACGATGGTTACTGGATCCACTTCGAAGACAGCCCACCAGGTAGGGACGACCAGATCTTCGTCAGCCACCATGACGTGGCCGTCTACTGGACACACGGGCAGCAACCGATGACGCACCACGAGGTGCTGTACATCGGGAAGGGTACGCATCCGAACGCCTTTCGCCGCTTGCAAAGGCACCCAACTCTGCAACGAATCTACAGCGATCACATCTCAACAAATTTCGACATATTCATCACCTACGTCGAATTGTTGAATACAGCCTCCACGGCGCTACTGACCGACGACGACTCCAGTCGCCTTGCCGAGGAGTCGCAGTTCAGCAGGCTTCTCTTGCGACCACAAGTAGACACTGTG
>JBKOYU010000553.1:0-5121 GCA_046725575.1 Actinomycetota bacterium
AGTTCACGTTGGGCGGTTGTTAGGCGCGCTCGACCGGACGCGTTGAGTCCGAACACCATTCGGACCACGAGCCCGGATACAAGGCGGCGTGGACGCCGATGGTGGCGAGCGCGGCGACCACCACTGATGCGGTGACGCCGGAGCCGCAGTACACACCGGTCGGTTCGACGCCGTCGAACAGCCGGGCGAGGTCGCCGTCGGGCAGGAACCGGCCGTCGTCGCTCAACAGCCCGGTGCTCGGCACGTTCCTGGCCCCGGGGATATGGCCGGCCACCGGGTCCACGGGTTCGACCTCGCCGCGGAATCGCTCGGGTGCACGCGCGTCGAGCAGGATGTCGGCAGTTGCGGCCTGATCGGCGGTCAGCGTTGGCCTCGCACCCGCATAGAGGTTGTCACGCGCAACCGTCACGTCGCCTGGTTCCGGTGTGACGTTGCCCGTTTCGAGCGGCCCGGACCACACGCTCAGGCCGCCGTCGAGGATGCGCACATCCGGAATGCCCGCGGCAGTCAACACCCACCACGCCCGGGCCGAACCGGCGCGATTCCAGTCGTCGTAGACGACGACCGGGACTCCATCGCGCACGCCCCATCGCCGGGCCGCGGCCTCGACACTGCGGCCGGACGGCAACGGATGCCGACCGCGCCCGGTGACGCTGTGATCGCTCAGCTCGTCTTCGAGTGAGACATACACCGCGCCGGGGAGGTGCCCCTGCTCGTAGGCGGCGCGCCCGTCAGGCTCAGCCAACTGCCAGCGCACGTCCAGGATCGTCAGCGGTTCACCGGCGTCAAGGCGCTGGGCCAATTCGGTTGCGGTGATCAATACCTTGTCGCGGCTCACCGCATCGATAGTGCCACCTAGGCTGTCCGGCGTGACCGAGCACGCCTTCAGCGCAGCGACGAGTTCCTCGCGCTCAAGGTCGAGGGCATCCTCGAGTGCGCCGAACTGTTGGCCGTGGCGCTGTGCGACGGCAGGCAGCACCACGTGTTTGGCAGGCGCACCCTGCCACAGATGGACCTGCCGTCGGTATCGTGCGCGATCCAGAACCTGTGGCTGGCCGCGCGCACAGATGGGTTGGGTGTCGATCTTCGATCCCGTTCGACTCGGCGCGCTGCTGGCGATGCCCGACGACGCGGAACCCGTGGCGATCCTGTGCCTGGGGCCGGTCGTGGACTTTCCGCCCCGGCCGTAGCTGGAGATCGACCGCTGGACGCTCGGCGGTCCGCTGACCGAATTCGTCTCGGAGAACGGCTGGCCCGCGCCGGCACCGGCCTAGGGTGGCATTCGTGGGAACTGTGGATCTCAACGCGGATCTGGGTGAAAGCTTCGGAGCGTGGCAGCTCGGCGACGACGCCGCGATGCTCGACGTCGTCACCAGCGCCAACGTGGCATGCGGCTTCCACGCCGGGGATGCCGCGACGCTGGCACGAACCTGCCGGGCGGCCGCAGAGCGCGGGGTGCGGATCGGCGCGCAGGTGAGCTATCGCGACCTGGCCGGGTTCGGCAGCCGCTTCATCGACGCGACGCCCGAAGATCTGACGGCCGATGTCATCTACCAGATCGGCGCGCTGCAGGCGCTGGCACACGTCGCAGGCTCAACGGTCAGCTACGTCAAACCTCATGGCGCGCTGTACAACACGATCGTCACCAACCATGACCAGGCGCGGGCCGTCGCGCTGGCGGTGCACGCCGTCGACCCAAGCCTCCCAGTGCTCGGGCTCTCCGGTTCGGCGTTCTTTGCCGCCGCGGAGGAGCTGGGCCTGCGTACGGTGCCCGAGGCCTTCGCCGACCGCGCGTATCGCTCTGACGGACAACTGGTTTCGCGACGACTTCCCAACGCTGTACTGCACGACGTCGCAGAGATATCCGATCGGGTGGCCTCGATGGTCACCGCAGGCCGGGTCGCCGCAGTCGACGGGTCGACGATCCCGGTGACCGTAGAATCGGTTTGCGTACATGGTGATACGCCAAGTGCGGTGCAGATCGCGCATGCGGTGCGGGACCGGCTACTCGCCGACGGCGTCGAACTCAAGGCTTTCGTCTGATGCGGCTGAAGCTCGGCCGCCCCGACCTTCGGGACTACGCGCGGTCGTTCGACGCGCCTTCGGCCGAACCCGACGCACCGTTGACGGTGACGTGGGCAGGCGTCACCACGCTGTTGATCGACGACGGCACCTCGGCGGTGATGACCGACGGCTTCTTCTCCCGGCCCGGCCTGCTCGAGGTCGGGTTGAGGCGGCTGTCGCCGTCGGCGCCGCGCATCGACGGCTGCCTGAGTCGCCTCGGCGTGGACCGGCTTGAGGCGGTGCTGCCGGTGCACACGCACTTCGACCACGCAATGGATTCGGCAGTGGTCGCCGAAAGAACCGGCGCACGAGTAGTTGGCGGGACGTCGGCGGTGCAGGTCGGCCGCGGCGCGGGCCTGCCCGACGATCGCCTCACCGTCGTCACACCGGGCGAGCCGATAACGCTTGGCGCATATGACATCACGCTGATCGAGGCCGAACACTGCCCGCCCGACCGGTTTCCGGGCGTCATCCGCGAACCGGTGGTGCCGCCAGTCAAGGTCTCCGCGTATAAGTGCGGCGAAGCGTGGTCGACGCTTGTCCACCACCGGCCTTCGGATCGGCGGATGCTGATCGTCGGCAGCGCAGGCTTCGTCCGCGGCGCGCTCGTCGGGCAGCGTGCCGAGGTCGTGTATCTGGGCGTCGGCCAACTCGGGCTGCAACCCGAGCAGTACCTCATCGACTACTGGACCGAAACCGTGCGCACCGTCGGCGCCCGCCGCGTGGTGCTCATCCACTGGGACGACTTTTTCCGCCCGCTGTATGAGCCGCTGCGGGCGCTGCCGTATGCCGGCGACGATCTCGACGTTTCGATGCGGGTGTTGTCCTTGCTGGCCGAGGAGGACGGCATCCCGCTGCACCTGCCCACGCTGTGGCAGCGCTGCGACCCGTGGAGCTGACGCTGGCGCTGGTGGCGCTGGCTGTGGTGCTCGCATTTGCGATGGTCCGCCCGCACGGTTGGCCCGAGGCCGTCGCCGCGGTGCCGACGGCCGGCCTGCTGATCGCCTTCGGCGTGATCTCCTGGCACGACGCCGTCGCCGAGGTGAGCCGGCTGCTGCCGGTCGTCGCCTTTCTCGGGGCGGTTCTCGTGTTGGCACGGCTGTGTGACGACGAGGGTCTGTTTCATGCGGCCGGAGTGGCGATGGCGCGGACGAACTCTGGCTGCTGCCGCTCGTCTCGGGGCCGGGCGCTGTGCTCGCGGTGCTCATCGGCGTCAACGTCGGGCCGAACCTGACCTACGTCGGCTCGCTGGCGAATCTGCTGTGGCGCAGTGTCGTGCGCCGCGAAATCGGGGCCGGTTTTGTCGAGTTCACCCGCATCGGGCTACTCACAGCGCCGATCACACTCGTCATTGCGGTGCTCGGCCTGTGGGTGGGGATCCGCATCTTCGGCATCTAGCGCGGCTGCAGCCAGACCGGATTGGACAGCGCCACCATCGAGGGAAAGCACGCGCGGCGGCGACGTGCTGACGTCAATTCGCCGAGTTCCCGCGGGTACGTCGAACGGTACGTAGGCCCACTGGTCGATGCCGAAGTTGAATCGGCCACGGAACGAGAGCTCGACGCGGGTGTCCGACTTCAGGGCCGTCATGACGTCTCCTCGTGCGGTTCGGCCACATCATCGTCGGCGTAGCTCTAAGCGACGGTTACGTCGACGCGAACAGCGGTGGGACGGCTGACGTCGATTCGCTTATCGACGGCGCTGCGGGCGAGCAATTCGCCGTAACATCGGCAAGATTGGTCTCGTGGCCATGACCGTATCGCCGGCTCCGCCGGCAGTGTTCACCAGGTACGTGGCGCTCGGCGACTCGTTCACCGAGGGTGTCGGCGACCCGCATCACACCAGCCCCAACGGCTTGCGCGGATGGGCGGATCACGTCGCAGTCGCGCTGGCGCAAAACAACCCAGAGCTTCGCTACGCCAACCTCGCGGTGCGTGGCCGCAGGATGGACGAGATTCTCGCGGATCAACTTCAGACCGCCGTCATGCTCGAACCCGACCTGGTCATCGTCTACGCGGGCATGAACGACCTGCTGTTGGTGCGCAACGACATCGACGCGATGATGGCCAGATATGCCGACGCATTGAAGACCCTGCAGCAGACCGGAGCCCACGTGTTGGCGTTCACAGCGGGCGATCTCGGCACGGTGCCGCTGTTTCGCCGGCTGCGGGGCCGGGCCGCGGTCTACAACGAGCTGTTGCGGGGCATCGCCGACGACCTCGGTCTGCAGCTCGTCGACTTTTGGCGGTTCACCGAGTTTCGCGACCCGCGCCTGTGGGCCGGAGATCGCATTCATCTCTCACCACTCGGACATGAGCGGATGGCCGCGAAAGTCCTTGACACACTGACCGTTCCCCACAATCTGCCCACACGATCGGCCGCCCTGCTGGCGTCGTCGCCGCCTGTGCGCAACTTCTGGGCCAATCTGCAATGGACATTCGCGTTCGCGGCGCCGTGGGTGGCCAAACGGCTACGCCGAGCGACGCCGGGAGCCGGCGTCGAGCCGAAGTACCCGACATTGACCAAGATCGTTTGAAACTCAGTGCCATGGATGTGAGCTGCAGGACACTGATCGTCGGTGGAACGTCGGCGCTCGTCGGCGCGGGCGTCGGAAACGCGGTCAACGGGGCGTTCGGAGAAGTGACACCGGTCGACAAGTTCACGTTGACTCGCCCTCGCACTGACGGTTAACCCCGTCGCTGGCGGGCGATTTCGGCCAGTACGACGCCTGCTGCCACCGATGCGTTCAACGACTCCGTCGGCCCGGCCATCGGGATGGACACCACGGCGTCGCAGTTCTCACGCACCAGCCGTGACAGTCCCTTGCCCTCGGAACCGACCACCACGACCATGGGCCCGGTGCCCTCGAGCTCGTCGATCGTGGTGTCGCCGTCGGCGTCGAGGCCGACCACCTGCAGGCCGGCGTCGGCCCAATTCTTCAGTGTCCGATTGAGATTCGTCGCCCTGGCCACCGGCAACCGCGCGGCGGCACCGGCACTGGTGCGCCACGCCACCGCTGTGACGGACGCCGAGCGGCGCTGTGGGATCACCACACCG
>JBKOYU010000494.1:0-3615 GCA_046725575.1 Actinomycetota bacterium
CAATTAGTCGTTCGGCGATGTTTCGGTCGGGTGACAGATCATGACCGGGATGGCGGAGTGGTGCAGCAGGTTCACAAGGCGGCGGCCATATCGGACAGGCTGGCGCCAAGAGGGGGATCGGCATGAATGATCGAAAGTGGAGCAGCGAACTTCTCTGCGACTGCAGCGGCCCACCGTGCCGCCTGTATGGCCGGATAGGTTCCGTCGACGGCAGCGATGACCGGGCTTACGGGTTCAGACATAGTGAGTTCCTCGATGCCTGTGTTAGACAGCGAGACAACATATTTCCTGCGCCTCGGCGACAGAGTCTGGCAACGGACGGCCGGTGTCGATGGGATGCGCTTCGAACCACCCGCCGTCGTGTTTCTTCAGCGCGGCCGCGATCTGAGGTGTTGCGTCCGACGTCGTTGCCGACCGGTTCCGGATTCTGGCCGACGCCTCGTCCGGCGGCACCGAACACGTGAATTCAATTATCGGGGACGCGGTTTCGTCAGCATGCTCGCGAACCCGTTCTCGTTGACGCGCGTCGCGCCAGGTGCCGTCCAGGATCACCGACTGGCCGCCGCACAGGTTCAGATGCGCGCGCCGCAGCACCTCGTCGTACACGGCAGCGACGTTCTCGGCGGCGTAGAGACCTTCGTCGAGCACACCGGCAGGTCCCGTGATCGCGCCCGCTTGCCGCAACTGACGGCGCACGTCATCGGTAGAGATCACCTGCGCCCCGATCTGTTCTGCCAAGGCATGCGCCAGAGTGGTCTTGCCCGTTCCTGGCCCGCCGCCGATGACGATGAGGCGGACGGCGCCCGCTCGCAGGTGCTCGAGCGCGATGTCGATGTGCCGGCGCGCATCCGCGACGGCGTCCGGGTGGCCCTGCGCCACACGTATGCAATCGGTCTTCGCGCGTACCACGGCACGGTAGGCGATATAGAAATCCTTCAACGACCGCGGAGCGGTATCGCTGGCGAACCGGCTGTATTCGTCCAGGAAGTAGTCCCCGAGATCCTTTCGGCCTAAGAACTCGAGATCCATGGCGAGGAACGCGGCGTCGTCGATTCCATCGACGTAACGCAAGTGATCGTCGAACTCCAGACAGTCGAGGAGCACCGGCCCCTCGGGCATGCAGAAGATGTCATCGGCAAGCAGATCGGCGTGTCCGTCAACGATGCGGCGGTCGGTGATGCGCTCAGCGACCAGCACCGCGCGGCCGGAAACGAATTGGGTGACAAGGCGCTGCACCTCGTTGATCGACTCGCGCGACAATGCGGTGCCAGCATGGAGGTGAAGCTCATCGAGATTCTCTTTCCACCGCGCGGTTATCGCGTCCACGGTGGCGCAGGCGTCGATCGACCTGCCACGAGCAGCGCGGGCATGAAACTGCGCCAACGTTTCGGCGATGGATACCAAGTGCTCATCGACCGGCTGGGCCTGCTTGACCAACGAGGCCAGCCGGCGGGAGTCCGGATAGCGATGCATCACGATCACCGGCTCGGCCGGACCCCCGTGTGGACCGCTGAAATGCGCCACGCCGAGGTAACTATCGGGAGCGAGTCGACTGTTCAACAAGACCTCGTGCGCGCACGCGCGTTCGCGGCGGTCCGGGGTGCTGAAATCGAGGAAGTCGGTCACCACCGGCTTCTTCGCCTTGTACGCCTTGTCAGCGAGCAGAACCACGATGCCCGTGTGGGTTTCGTGTACTTCGGCGGATAAGTTCCCCGGGAAGGCCCTTGGCTCGGGGACGGTGTTCGGCGTCGCCCGTGTAGCGGTCACACCTAGATCGTCTCGACAATGGCACCTCGGCACCGCGGCCGTACGACCCTTCTGCGAGGCGCAAGGTCCCCAGTTGGTGGGGACCAATGACCCTCGCGGGGTTGTGCACGTCGGCGGAAACTGGGCGCGAGACAGAAAGTCGAGGTCAATCGTGCCTGACACCATGGTGGATTCCGAAACCATCAAGGACGCGGTGATCCTGGCCTGCCGCGCACCGTCGCTGCATAACAGCCAGCCGTGGCGGTGGGTCCTTGAGGGCGACCGCCTGCAGCTATTCGTCGACCCAGACCGGGTGGTTCGCAGAACCGACCGCTCGGGCCGAGAGGCGCTGATCAGCTGCGGCGTGGTGCTTGACCACCTCCGGGTGGCACTGACGGCTGCGGGGTCGCGGGCCACTGTGAACCGGTTTCCCAACCCAAAAAACCTGCTACATCTGGCGTCGATCGACGTCGGCCCAATGGACTTCGCCAGTGACGTTCATCGCCGCCGCGCGAACGCCATTCTGCTGCGTCGCACCGATCGGCTGCCGTTCGCTGCGCCTCCCGACTGGGAGTCGTTGGCGCCGGAATTGCGCGACATTGTCAACTCCGATGCCGTGCGCCTCGATGTGATCGCCGATGATCTGCGTCCGCAGCTTGCGCAGGCGTCCCAGCTCACCGAGGCGCTCCGCTTGTACGACTCGTTGTATCACGCCGAACTACACTGGTGGACAGCGGCTTTCGAGGTTGCGGACGGCATTCCCCACAGCTCCCTGGTGTCGGCGGCCGAAAGCGACCGAGTTGATGTCGGCCGCACGTTTCCGGTGACTCATCACCGAGAGCGGCGCGCAGAAGTTGACGAAGACCACTCGAAGATCCTGGTGCTGTCGACGTACGACGATTCGCATTACAGCGTGTTGCGCTGCGGTGAGGCGCTCTCCGCTGTGCTGCTCGACGCGACCATGGCCGGCCTGGCCACATGCACGCTCACCCACATCACCGAGGTACCGGCAAGCCGCGCGGTCGTCAACGAACTGATCGGACGGAACACCATTCCCCAGGTCCTGATCAGGGTCGGCCTGGCGCCGGCCATCGAAGACATCCCACCGCCAACTCCGCGGCGGCCGATCGATGACGTGTTTGAGCTCCGACCTGGCACGAGCCCCGCCGAAGACCAGTGACAGCGGGCTATCGTTGGCTTTCGACGACGAGAACATCCCGGAAGGCACCCACATGGTCAAGGTCTTTCTTGTCGATGACCACGAAGTCGACCGGCGTGGGCTGATCGACCTCCTCACTGCCGATCCCGAACTCGAGGTCGTCGGTGAGGCCGGCTCGGTGGCGCAGGCGCTGGCACGGATACCAGCTCTGCAACCCGACGTCGCCGTCCTCGATGTCCGACTGCCGGACGGCAACGGCATCGAACTCTGCCGCGATCTGCTGTCCCGGCTGCCGGACTTGCGGTGCCTCATGCTGACTTCGTTCACCTCCGACGAGGCGATGCTTGACGCGATCCTGGCCGGCGCCAGCGGTTATGTCGTCAAGGACATCAAGGGTATGGAACTCGCCAAGGCGATCAAGGACGTGGGCGCCGGTCGCTCCCTGCTCGATAACAGGGCCGCGGCGGCGCTGATGGCCAAGCTGCGCGGAGCCGCCGAACATTCCGACCCGCTGTCGGGACTCAGCGACCAGGAACGGGTGCTGCTCGACTTACTCGGCGAAGGACTCACCAATAAACAGATCGCCGCCAGAATGTTTCTCGCCGAGAAGACCGTCAAGAACTACGTCTCCCGGCTGTTGGCCAAACTCGGCATGGAGCGCCGCACCCAGGCGGCGGTCTTCGTCTCCAAGCTGGAGCGATCCCGCCGCC
>JBKOYU010000105.1:0-6468 GCA_046725575.1 Actinomycetota bacterium
GGCCCGAATCGAGCGTAGGACTGGGCATCCGCAGGTTCAACAACCTTCCGCGGGACTTCGGGTGATGGTGGCCAAATTGCCCGGCTCACTCGGAAATAGGCCGAATGCCCAGGTCGCGGGTGTTCGGCAGCGGGTGCATTCGGCCTCATTTTCATGTCCCCACACCGGGGCGCAGCCGCCTGAACGCTCTCAGCGACTAGTGAGCGACAACCCTTCTCGGTTGTGCTGGAGTCGGTGAGGTGTCGCTGAGTCGGGCACAAAGGCAGTCGACCGAGTCCCTAGGCCGCGCTCGCGGTCTCCGCCTGCGAGGACGTCGAGATCGCCGCCGCATCCGCGGTCGGTAGCGACAGCGTCATGCTCGACACATTCAGCACGCCCGACGTCGTGATCGTCTCGTATGGGAATGCAGATGCGACCAGCTGCATCGTCACCGTCTCACCCCGGCTTGGCGCAGCGTGCCGACGCCGATCACGTCGTTCGGCAGGAATGACGCTGGTGAGGTTTGTCACCGTCGGAGCCTGTCATCTCGGCGAAGGCCGGACGGGACGCAGAGCCCAGCAGGCCACCCGCGAGCTGGCTAACCCCACGAGCCGGACGAAGTACGTGGCGCTGGCCAAGGCCGTGCAGGACTAAAGGCCGATGCATTGAATTCATCCCCGGCACACTGCGGCGAAAGTTTGCCACGCGACCGTCGATAAGGCCCGTACTTTCTTGTGTACGAAGCGCACTGGGCCGCGATCCTTTATCCTCCGCGGTGTCGGCAGGCGTAGTCTCACCAAAGGTGTTGAAGCAGCTGACACTAGACAAACCGCCCGTAGTCGATTTTCAACAGGGATACGCAGTGGCAGATTCATCAAGCGGAACGCAGACCAAAACAACTCCAGAAGCTCAGTCGAAGTGGCTGTCCAAGTCCGCAGCGCAGGCGCGCGGATCGGACAAGAAGGAAGTCCAGTTCCACTACGACATCTCGAATGACTTCTTCAAACTGTGGCAAGACCCGACCCAGACCTACAGCTGTGCCTACTTCGAGCGCGACGATATGTCGCTCGAAGAAGCGCAGATGGCCAAGGTGGACCTGTCGCTGGGCAAGCTGGGCCTGCAGCCAGGAATGACTTTGCTCGACATCGGTTGCGGCTGGGGCTCGACGATCATGCGGGCCGTCGAGAAGTACGACGTCAACGTGATCGGTCTGACACTGTCCGAGAACCAGAAGCAGCACATCGAGAACTACTGGTTCGCAAACTCCGACAGCAAGCGCCACATGGAGGTGCGCCTACAGCCGTGGGAGGAGTTCGAGGGCAAAGTCGACCGGATCGTGTCGATCGGCGCCTTCGAGCACTTCGGCTTCAACAAGTACGACGACTACTTCAAGAAGACCTTCAGCTGGATGCCCGACGACGGCGTGATGCTGCTACACACGATCATCATCCCCAGCGATGAAGAGGTCAAAGCGAAGAAACTGCCGCTGACCATGTCGAACGTGCGCTTCATCAAGTTCATCATGGACGAGATCTACCCCGGCGGACGGTTGCCGCTGGCCGCACAGGTCGAGGAGCACGCCGTAAAGGCCGGGTACTCGGTCACCCGCAAGCAGCACCTGCAGCCTCACTACGCCCGCACGTTGGACACCTGGGCGGCAAATCTCGAGTCGAAGAAGGACGAGGCCATCGCGGTCACCTCCGAAGAGGTCTACGAGCGGTTCATGAAGTACCTGACCGGCTGCGCCAATCTGTTCCGCAACGGCTACACCGATGTTTGCCAGTTCACTTGCGAGAAAGGCTGATTCGGCCAGAAAACGAAACGTGATGTAAGAATTAAAGGGGGTCAGGTCCGTCAGGATCGCAATGCGAGCTGTCCGGAGGAGGTCGATAACAGGTGGCTGAACGCACGGTGGGCGCGACTGGAACGTCGACAAAAATGCGGCCGCACTTTGAGGAAATCCAGGCCCACTACGACCTCTCCGACGATTTCTTTGGGACGTTTCAGGACCCGTCGCGGACATACAGTTGCGCGTTCTTCGAGCGGGACGAAATGTCCCTCGAAGAAGCGCAGATGGCCAAGATCGATCTGGCGCTCAACAAACTCGATCTGCGGCCCGGAACGACGCTGCTCGACGTCGGCTGTGGCTGGGGCTCGGTGATGAAACGCGCAGTCGAAAAACACGACGTCAACGTGATCGGACTGACGCTGAGCAAGAACCAGTCCGTCTACTGCCAGCACCTGCTGAAGGAGATCGACTCCGATCGGTCGCGACAGGTGTTCCTGCGCGGCTGGGAGGAGTTTGACGAGCCCGTCGACCGCATCATCAGCATCGAAGCGTTCGAGGCGTTCCCGAAGGAGCGCTACGCGGCGTTCTTCGAGACCTGCCACCGCATCCTGCCCAGCGGCGGCCGGATGGTGCTGCAGACGATTCTGGGCCATCCCCTGAAGCGCTGGCCGGAGATGGGCATTCCGATCACCATGACCGACCTGAAGTTCATGCGATTCATTGCCAAGGAGATCTTCCCGGGCGGCGCAATCCCTTGTGACGAGGACATTGCTGAATACTCCGGCGCTGCAGGGTTTTCGCTGGAACAGACGCAGTACCTGAACGAGCACTACGTGCGGACGCTTGATACCTGGGCGACGAATCTGGAGGCCGCCCGCGACAAAGCGATCGCCGCCACCTCCGAGGGGGTCTACGAGCGCTACATGCGCTACCTGACCGGATGCTCCGACTTCTTCCGCCGCGGCATCAGTGAGCTGGGCCAGTTCACCCTCACGAAGGGATAGCCCTCAAGCGGCGCCGAAGACCACCGCGACGTTGTTGCCACCGATGCCGAACGAGTTGCTGACGGCGTAGCGGTATTCGGCGCGGCGAGGACTGCCACTGACGACGTCCAGCTCGATCGCCGGGTCAAGGTCTTTCAGGTTGAGGGTGGGCGGCACGACGCCGTCGCGCAGGGCCTGCACCGTCAGCACGGCCTCAACGGCTCCGGCCGCACCCAACGAATGCCCCAACGCCGCTTTGGGCGCATACACCGCGGGCGTGTGGTCGCCGAATGCGTGGCCGATGGCCCGGGCCTCAGCCAGGTCACCGGTGGTGGTTCCGCTGGCGTGGGCGTTGATGTGGTCGATATCGGTCGGTGACAGGCCGGCCAGTTCGATTGCGCGTGTAATCGCATCGCCGGCGCGCTCTCCGTCAGGGTCTGGCTCGACCGGGTCATAGCTGTCGGAGGTCATGGCGGCGCCCATTACCCGCGCCAGGATCGGAGCGCCGCGCGCCTTCGCGTGTTCCTCGGTCTCGATGAGCAGCAGTGCGCCGCCCTCACCGAACACCATGCCGTCGCGATCCTTGTCGAACGGGCGGCAAGCGCCGCGCGGATCGTCGTTATTCGTCGACAACAGCCCAAGTTGCCAGAACGACGCGACGGGCACCGCCTCGATGTGCGTCTCGACGCCGCCGCAGATCGCGGCGTCGGCCTCACCGAGCACGATCTGTCGCCACGCTTCTGCGATGGCCGCGGAGCCCGAGGCGTCGGCCACGACCGGCGAAATGATCCCCGCCTTGGCCTGACGATCCAACCCGACCGCCGCGGCGGGCGCATTGGGCATGTGCATCTGCACCGCCAGCGGGGACACCGCGCGCAGGCCCTTTTCCTTCCAGGTGTCGTACTGCACCGGGATTTCCTCGGTACTGCCCAGCGCAAGCCCGATCGAGATCATCAGCCGCCTGGTGTCGATGTCGGGTGTTCCCGCGTTCTCCCAGAGCCGCCGCCCCAGCACCAGAGACATCTTCTGCATGAACGCCAGCCGGCGCAGCTCGACACGGCTCAGGTGTTCGTCGAAACTCTCCTGCAGCGGTCCGCCGATGCGCACCGGCGATTTGAACTGTCCGACGAACGGCTTATCCAATTCACGGATTCCGCTTTCGCCTTCGAGCAATAACTGCCACGTCTTTTCAGCGTCGGGCGCAAGCGAAGTCGTCGATGCGACCGCGGTGACGACGACGTCGGGGAAACCGTCGCCAGTTCTCAACGGTGCCATGCTGCCAATTCCTTCACTTGCTAGCTGACCGTGTTGGGGTGCCTCACACCAGACTAGGAGCCTCTTCGGGGTGCCGACACCCTTTCGCGTCGCTGGCCAGTCCGACCATTCCCGACAGCCGGGCAATTGTGTTTGCTCGGTACCCCGCGCCGGGCCCATCGAACCGGCTATCGCAGCGATGGTCGCACCGCAGCATTAATCTAAGTACTGCATCATTCGGGCCTAGATCGGACTTGGACAAGCATCGATATGGCCCCTACCGTTGCTGATAGACCACGACCAACCCCGCCTAGGGAAGGCCTAGGAAACCCATGACAGCAACGATGCCCGACACCTCTCGCCTGACCGGACAGATGCTCATCGCCGGCTCGCCCGTTCGCGGATCCGGCACGCCGATCCGCGGATTCAACCCGAGCACCGGCCAGGAACTCGAACCGGCCTACCCGTACGGCGACCAGTCCCACGTCGACGCCGCATGTTCCGCAGCCGCCGCGGCCTTTGCCGTTTACCGATCGACGACGTCCGAGCAGCGTGCCCAGTTCCTCGAGGCCATCGCGGCCAATATCGAGGCCGTCCGTGATGACGTCATCGCCCGCGCCGTCGCGGAATCCGGACTTCCTGAAGCCCGCATCAGCGGTGAAGTCGGCCGCACCACGGGCCAGCTGCGCCTGTTCGCCGACGTTCTCCGTGAAGGCAGCTGGAACGGTGCCCGCATCGACCCTGCGCTCCCCGACCGGAAGCCGTTGCCACGCCCCGACATTCGCCAACGCTCCATCCCGCTGGGTCCCATCGCAGTCTTTGGCGCGAGCAACTTCCCGCTGGCCTTCTCCGTCGCCGGCGGCGACACTGCATCGGCGTTGGCTGCCGGATGCCCCGTTGTCGTCAAGGCCCATGACGCCCACCCTGGAACCTCCGAACTGATCGGCCGCGCCATCACAGAAGCCGTCGCCGACGCCGGACAGCCTGCTGGCGTCTTCTCGCTGCTCTTCGGGTCTGGTCCTGAGCTCGGCATCGCCCTCGTCACCGATGCGCGCATCAAGGCCGTCGGTTTCACCGGATCCCGCACTGCGGGAACGGCTCTCGCCGCCGCCGCCTCTGCCCGCCCCGAGCCGATTCCGGTCTACGCCGAGATGAGTTCCATCAACCCGGTGTTTCTCCTCGACGGTGCCCTGGCCAGTCACGGCGCCGACCTCGGCCGCGCGTTCGTCGCATCGCTGACCATGGGCTCCGGGCAGTTCTGCACCAATCCCGGCCTGGTGATCGCCGTCGACGGCCCCGGCCTTGACGCCTTCCTCGCCGCGGCGCGCGACGCCGTCGCTGGGGCGCCTGCCACGCCGATGCTGACGCCCGGTATCGCTGCGAACTACGCCAGCGGCGTCGGTGTGCTCAGCGGCGAGGCGCACCTCATCGTCCGCGGCGAATCCAGTGACAACCAAACGTCCTGCCGGGCAGCCCTCTTCGCGACCGACGCGTCGAGCTTCCTCGGGTCGGAGGCCCTGCAGGCCGAGGTCTTCGGAGCGTCGAGCCTGATCGTGCGCTGCGCCGACGCCGCCGAGATGCGGGCCGTCGCCGAGAACTTCGAAGGCCAGCTGACCGCCACCGTGCACGCCGACGAATCCGACTACGACGACGTCCGCCAGCTTCTGCCGCTGCTGGAACTCAAGGCGGGCCGAATTCTGTTCGACGGCTGGCCCACCGGTGTCGAGGTCTGCCATGCCATGGTGCACGGCGGCCCCTACCCCGCGACGTCGGACCCGCGCAGCACCTCCGTCGGCTCCCGGGCGATCGAGCGTTTCCTGCGGCCGGTCTGCTACCAGAACATCCCGAAGACGTTGCTGCCCAGTGCTATTGCTGACGACAATCCTGACCACCTGTGGCGGCGCATCGACGGCCGACTCACACAAGACTGACCCACAACACCGACCAAGGAGTCCCCACCGATGCACCCCACGTTTAGTGGAGTCTTGTTCTTCCCTGTCACGCCGTTCACCGAGACCGGCGAGGTCGACCTCGGCCTGCTGGCCCGCCACGTCGGTAACGGCGTCGACGCGGGCCCCGGCGGCGTGTTCATCGCCTGCGGCACAGGGGAATTCCACGCCCTCGAGGCCGAGGAGTTCGGCCGTGTGGTCCGGACTGCCGTGGCAGTTGTAGCCGGGCGCGTGCCCGTCTACGCCGGGACCGGCGGCTCCGTCACCCAGGCCAAGCTGTTCGCTGAGGCAGCCAAGAACGCAGGCGCCGACGGGCTGTTGCTGCTGCCGCCGTACCTCGTCGAGGTGCCGCAAGCGGGGCTGATCGCCTACACCCGCGAGGTCGCCGCCGTCACCGACCTGCCCGTCATCGTCTACAACCGCAACAACGCCCGCTACACCGAGGATTCCGCCGTCGCGGTTTCCAAGATTCCGAACGTCATCGGATTCAAGGACGGCACAGGCGATCTCGACC
>JBKOYU010000316.1:0-2440 GCA_046725575.1 Actinomycetota bacterium
CCACAGATCGTGTCGAGTCCCGCGACCGAGCCCGCGATGAGGTCGGGCTTCTACGGCTACGGCTTCAACGTGGGTGCGACGTCGGCGGCGCGGATGGAGTTCAGCCATTCCGGGGCGTTCGAACTCGGCGCCGGTACGAACGTCGTCATCCTGCCGTCTGCCGACGTGGCGATCGTCGCGCTCACCAACGCCACGCCGTCCGGTGTGCCCGAAGCGCTGACCGCTGAATTCGCCGACCTCGTCCAATTCGGCGAGGTGCGCGAGGACTGGTACAAGCTGTACGGCGACATCTTCAAACAGATGGAGCAGCCGGTGGGCTCGCTGGTCGGACAGAAGCCGCCGGCCAATCCCGCGGCCGCCGCGCCCCTCGCGTCCTACGTCGGCACCTACAACAATGACTACTGGGGCCCGGCGCGAATCACAGTGAAAGACGGCAAGTTGCAGCTTGCCCTTGGCGCGAAACTGGATGTGCCCCTGGACCATTGGGACGCCAACGTCTTCACGTATGCGTGGGTCTCCGAAAACTCCCCGCCGGGAACGATTTCCAAGGCGACGTTCGACGGCAACAAGCTCACGCTCGAGTACTACGACGCGTTCAAGAAGGGGACGTTCACGCGGTGACCGCGATCCCAGGCGTTGAGACCGCGGGCCTGGCCGATGCCGAGGTTGCCCAGCGGGTAGCCGACGGCAGGACCAACGATGTGCCGACCCGTGCGGCGCGCAGCGTGTCCGACATCGTCCGGGCGAACGTCTTCACGCGCATCAACGCCATTCTGGGTGTGCTGCTGGTCATTGTGCTGTCCACCGGTTCGGTCATCAACGGCGCATTCGGCCTGCTCATCATCGCCAACAGCGCCATCGGCATCATCCAGGAGCTACGCGCCAAGCAGACCCTGGACAGGCTGGCCATCGTCGGGCAGACAAAACCGTTGGTGCGCAGGCAATCCGGCACTCAGGCACTCATGCCCAGCGAGGTCGTGCTGGACGACATCATCGAGCTCGGTCCCGGCGATCAGATCGTGGTGGACGGTGAGATCGTCGAGGAAACCAACCTCGAAGTCGACGAATCACTGCTCACTGGCGAGGCCGACCCGATCGCGAAAGACGCTGATGACAACGTGATGTCGGGCAGCTTTGTCGTGGCCGGCAGCGGGGCGTATCGGGCCACCAAAGTCGGCCGCGAGGCCTACGCCGCCAAGCTGGCCGAGGAGGCCAGCAAGTTCACGCTGGTGAACTCCGAACTGCGCAGCGGCATCAACAAGATCCTGCAGTTCATCACCTACCTACTCATTCCTGGCGGCCTGCTGATCATCTACACCCAGCTATTCACCACCGATGCCGGATGGCGTGAGTCGGTGCTGCGGATGGTGGGCGCATTGGTCCCGATGGTGCCCGAGGGCCTGGTGCTGATGACCTCGATCGCGTTCGCCGTCGGGGTGGTGCGACTCGGGCGCAGACAGTGCCTCGTCAACGAGCTGCCCGCGATCGAAGGCCTCGCCCGCGTCGATGTGGTGTGTGCCGACAAGACGGGCACGCTGACCGAAAACGGTATGCGGGTATCGGATCTCAGGCCGCTCTCCGCAGCTGGGCCCACGCGCAAGCCGGGGACCGTCGGCGACATCCTGGCCCAGCTCGCCTCTGACGACGCCCGGCCTAACGCCAGCATGCAGGCCATCGCCGAGGCCTACAAGATGCCGCCTGGGTGGACCGCCACGGCGACCGCGCCGTTCAAGTCCGCGACCAAATGGAGTGGCGCGTCCTACGGCGAGCACGGCAACTGGGTGATCGGGGCGCCCGATGTGCTGCTCGAACCGGGGTCCGAGGTCGCCGAGCAGTCCGAGCAAATCGGGTCGCTGGGCCTGCGGGTGCTGCTGCTCGGCTCGAGTGACCTGCCCGTCGACCATCCCGACGCCCCAGGGGCGGTCACGCCGGTGGCGCTGGTGGTGCTCGAGCAGCGCATCCGTCCGGATGCCCGCGATACGCTGGATTACTTTGCTTCTCAAAAGGTTTCGATCAAGGTGATCTCCGGCGACAATGCGGTGTCGGTGGGCGCGGTGGCGGGCTCGCTGGGCCTCGAAGGCGAGACGATGGACGCCCGCCAGCTGCCCGACCAAGCCGAGCAATTGGCGAGCACGCTGGAGGAGTACACGACGTTCGGCCGGGTGCGTCCCGACCAGAAGCGCGCGATGGTGCATGCGCTGCAGTCACGCGGGCACACGGTCGCAATGACCGGTGACGGCGTCAACGATGTGCTGGCGCTCAAGGACGCCGACATCGGCGTCGCGATGGGTTCAGGAAGCTCCGCATCGCGGGCCGTCGCTCAGATCGTGTTGCTGGACAACAAGTTCGCGACACTGCCGTACGTCGTCGGCGAGGGTCGCCGGGTGATCGGCAACATCGAGCGGGTCTCCAACCTGTTCCTCACCAAGACCGTGTACTC
>JBKOYU010000706.1:0-6639 GCA_046725575.1 Actinomycetota bacterium
ACCTCCTCCGCATCGGGCATCTGAGACGTCATAGGTTCGCTCCCCGGCTTTGTTTCGCGGTCCGACCGATACCCGGTATCTGTTGCGCATTTGTCGACCTTCCTCGCACAGCGGGCCCACAATTCGAATACGCCGGTCATACGTCGCTGCCGGCTATTGTCGGACCCGTAAATAGTAGCGCCGTATACCACATCGGCGAACCGTTTCCGGGCGGCCGCAACGCCGCTACTTCCCTTTTCAATTAGCTTAGCAACTAAAATTTGCGCCTGCGTGGCATCACTGCCTCATTATCTAGGCCGGTCGTGATCATAGTAGGCGGCGATCAGCTCGGCGCCGGTCCAGTAGTTGATTTCGTCGGGATGTTCGGGATGCCGTTCACGCCGGTCGCCATGACGATGTGGCGCGGGCGAAGTATCGACGCGCCAACTGCCACTGTCGAGCCTTCACGCCGATACATCCTTGCCGCCGAGGACCGCCGGGCGGGTAAAGAGTATCGCCATTCAGCACATCGACGAGCCGTTTTCCAACACTACTTCCGCATTCAACCAGCTGGGCAAATTAAATTTGCGCCTGCACCAGCATGCCGACGCGACCGCGAAGGCAGCCGCTGACTTGACGCGCAGTGATCAGTGGGTAGGCCGTTCTTGCCTCACCGCGCCCCATGCCCACAGAACCGCCAACAGGAAATCCACCAACGAGGACACCTCGGCGTCGGCGTCGAGTTCGCCTGCCAAAACCTACCGAATAACCGGTGGGTGCGGAAAAGGCACCTTGTTAACCACGTTGGCCAGCTCGCGCCCGTCGCGCAGCCGCTCGCAGTTGTCGACCGCTTGAGCCAGGTAGCGCCGCATCGTGTCGGCGGTGTACCAGCTGACGTGCGGTGTGAACACAACGTTGTCCAAGCTCAGCAGCGGGTTGTCCGCGGGCACCGGCTCAACGGCGAACACATCCAGGCCCGCGGCCGCGAGCCGTCCGTCGCGCAGCGCGTCGACGAGCGCGGCCTCGTCGACGATCTGCCCGCGCGAGGTGTTGACCAGCACCGCGTCCGGTTTCATCGTCGCCAAAGCACCGGCGTCGATGAGACCCGACGTTGCGTCGATCAGCGGAAGATGCAGCGACACAATGTCGCTCGCGGCCAATAGCTCGGGCAGCGGCCGCCAGCCGGTGGTGCCGTCGTCGCGCGTGCTGGTGTGCAGGACCGTCGCGCCCATCGCCGCGACGACCGTTTCGACCCGCTGCGCGACGTTGCCGTAGCCCACCAGCCCGACGGTGCAGCAGCCGATGTCGCGTACGGCTTCGCCCAGCGACGGATCGGTCGGCCAGCCGGTGCCCCCACGGGTGGCCCGGTCCAACACGGTGAGACGGCGCAACGCGGCCAGCATCAGCAGCACCGTGCCCTCGGCGACTGATGGCCCATTCGCGCCCGGCATGTTGGCCACCGCGATACCGCGCGCCGTCGCGGCCTCGACGTCGATCGTGTTCACCCCGGCGCCGAGCTTGTGCACCAGCCGAAGCCTTGGCGCCCGCTCAAAGTCCGACGCCGAAAGTGGCCGCAGCACGTGCCAGATCGCCTCGGCGTCGGCCAGTTCCCGATAGAAGGTCTCGTCGTCGTCCTCGGCGCAGTAACGGATGTCAAGCCAGTCAGTATGCGGGGCAAGGAAACCCAGCACCTTTGGTCCCGGGACGAAGTGGGCCAGGACCGTCAGCGCCACCTTTTGACGATCCACTTGGCAATCGTATCCGCGCGCTCGCCGCGCGCGCCCGGCGTGGTGAAGGAGCGGTCGGTGTCGATCGACACCTTGGTCTTGTCGGTGCTGGCCATTGCGTCGTAGATGCGTTGCGCATCGGACGGGACGACGCCGGTATCCGTCTCGCGTTGAGCACCAGCGCCGGACAGGTCGAGCAGATGAGTGGCCCAGCGGGCGACGCGCAGCAGCGACACCTGCCGGACAGTCGAAGAGACGAATCCGCGCGCTGGAGCGTAGCCGCTACGAGACTGAGGCTCGTGGGCACCGCCTCGTCGAACACGAGCACATCCTGTCGGCGCTGATGTCAGACGCCGAATGCCGGCGGCGAGGTGGTAGCGAACCTGCGTGTCGATCCCGCCGGGATCCGGCAGCATGTGCTGGGCGGCGGGGATAACACGGGCGAGGAGCCGCGGGCAGTCGACGTGATTGCATGTGGCCTCGGCATCAACCGCTGCCTGTGGGGTGATCACAAGCGCCAGCCGACACGAGCGAACAATGCGGGGACGAATTATCCGATACCACAGCGGACTACGTGTGCAACTCTGCCAGCTACGACAATTGGCGCATACCTATCATGATGGGCGAGTTCGTCGACGGCCTGCACAGCGGCGTCGGGGACGTGAGATTCATCGCGCCGAGTCTTCGCTACCGCAGTCTCAGCGACTGCGAGTTTCACGCCTGCATGGACTGGCGTGCGGAGGTGCGGCTGTTCGGCGTCGGGGGCGAATTCACCAGCGATGACGACGTCTTCGGCGGCTACGTGGACTTCCTGACCCTACGGTGAGGGGAGGAGCATGTCGTCCATGTGTTGGATTCGTTATCGGGTGAGCGCCGAGGCGTTCGCGGAGCTCTTCGATGGAGCTTTCATGGCCGACGACGTCGCCGAGCAGTTCTCTGCGCTGATCGACAACCTGCTGATGGTCCTGAGCGCTTTGTCGGCTCGACGGAGAAGAACCACGTCTGAGCTGCGATAATCAGCTCGTTAGCGCTTCACATGGCGTGGAGCTTGTGGCTGTTTGTGACCACGTTGCCGTGTTTAGGCACCTGGAGACCAGTTGTCCGATGGTCAAGGCCGGCACGTAGGCCTTCACGGCGGTTCAGGCGCGCCTCTACATAGCTGCGTCGTTGGTGACCGGCCGATGCCTCAACGTGCTAACACGCCGTTGGTTGTGCGCGGCAACGTGATCGCGAATGCCGGGCGGGACCGGTCAGCTCGGTGCGAAGCAAACAGAAGCGAGGCGAAGGGCCAAGACGCCAGCCAACCGGGTTGCTGAGAGCGGCAAGCCTCCGGCCACGTGTTCATGCCGTGCGGGGCCGGCGAAGCACTAGGGCATAGCCCTGGCCGCCGCCCCCACACAATGTCGCACCGCCGTACTCGATATGCCGGCGGCGCATCTCATGCACAAGCGTGACCACCATCCGGGCTCCCGTCGAGCCGAGCGCGTGCCCGAGCGCGACCGAGTTGCCGTTGACGTTGACGAGCTCGTCGCTCGTGCCGAGCATTCGGTTGGCGTGGACGGCGACTGACGCGAACGCTTCGTTGATCTCGACGAGCCCGAGATCGTCGATGTCTTTGCCGGCCTTTTTCAACGCGGCTTGTAGTGCGATCGCCGGAACGGTATGGAGGTATTCGAAGCGCCCGGCGCACATTCCGGATGCCACGATTTCAGCGAGCGGTTCGATGCCGAGCGCCGCGGCCCGGTCGGCGCTCATCACCACGACCGCGGCGGCACCATCGGAGAGTTGTGACGCGTTGCCGGCGGTGATCGTGCCGTCGGGGCTGAACGCGGGTGCAAGCCGCGCGAGCGACTCTGGTGTGGTCTCCGGACGGATGCCCTCATCCTGGTCGATGGCCGCCAAAGCTCCGCCCTGCGAGGCGACTTCGACGGCGACGATCTCTTCGGCAAACAGACCGGTTTCTCGCGCACTCGCGGCACGCTGATGCGACCGCGCTGCCCAGGCGTCCTGATCCTCGCGCGAAATGTCAAGCGCGGCGTTGACTTGATCGGAGGATTCGCCCATCTGCTGTCCGGTGAACGTCGACCACAGGCCATCGTGGATCATCGCGTCGACGACGTCGCGGTCGCCGAGGCGGGCACCCCATCGCGCGTGCGGCAAAACGTATGGCGCGTTAGTCATCGACTCCATCCCGCCCGCCACGACGGTCTCCAGCTCGCCCGCGCGGATCATTTGATCGGCGTATGCGATTGCGGTCAGGCTCGACAGACACACGTTGTTGAGCGTGATCGCCGGCACTTCCTTCGGGATCCCGGCGGCGATCGCTGCCTGCCGAGAAGTGATCTGACCGGCTCCGGCCTGAAGCACGTGACCCATCACGACGTAGTCGATTTGCGCGGGCGGCACTCCAGCCCGAGTCACCGCCCCTTCGATCGCGACCGCGCCGAGCTCGACCGCCGTGCGGCCACGTAGCGCCGAGCCGAACTTCCCGACCGGTGTTCTAACCGCGGAGACGATGACCGAGCGCGACATGATCGTTCTAGCGTAAAAGGGCATCAATAATTACGGACCTGATGGCAAGGAATTCAGGCAAATCAAGGTTGATAGCCCCGAAGATGTTGAGATAACCGACCGCGATCCTAACGAGTCTGACTAGCGCCGCGCCGATCACGGGCGCTTTGGCCTGTCATTTGGCCGCTGGCTGACGTTGACAGTGCGCCGGTATGGGGGTTTCCCCGCCGGCCGAAGGCTCCGATGACCGCTTTCCGTGTCCTGCTAAGCTCGGCGAGCTGGGATTCGCGAGGAGGAAGACCGATGCCGGCGACGCCGATTCCTGACGAGGCCGCTCTTCCGGCAGAGGTCGCGCAGAGGCTGCGCAGCCTGCCGCGTATCAACATCTACTGGTTGCTCGGTAATGTCCCGCCTGCCGTAATCCCGTGGACCGATATGACGCGCGCCGTCTATGAGTGCACGATCGAACCTCGGCTGCGGGAGTTGGCGATCTGCCGGCAGGCCCACGTCGCTCGTGCCAGGTATGAGCTGCACCAGCACCGGTTCATCGCCCGCAACAACGGCATCACCGACGCGGAGCTGGACGCGGTGACAGGCACCGCGCCGCTCGAATCCCTCGATGCCGCGGGACAGCTGGTGTGCCGGGTTGCTGACGAGCTTGAATCAACCGCCACGGTTTCCGACAGCACTTTCAGCCAGCTCTATGACGCGCTCGGCGTGCGTGTCGCGACCGAACTGCTGTTCATTTTGAGCTTCTATTCCGCGGTTGCTCGGTTCTCGAATGCCACCCGAGCCGCAATCGAACCCGACAATCCGCTGGCCGCAGCAGCAAACCCCAACTCGGTTTAGCTCAAAGCGCAACAACATCCCACTACCCGTGTTCAAGCGCGAGCCCAGCCGATCCAATATTCGCGTGCCGTGAGGATCCCGTGCGCCCAACCCCCGGGACGATGCTCCCATTGTCCCGCCAATAGGTCGGTGCCCTCGGCGGCCGGCTTGTCATGATCCCCGCAGCTTGCGCCGCGCACCGGCCCACGGCACATTAAGGATAGAGGCGCGGCAATGGGTGCCAGGATGTGAAGGAAATGGCTGTTGGCGGCACCGAGTTCGGGCGGATGCTGGCCGGTTTCCGACTCGGTCGTGGCTTGTCACAAGACGAGCTCGCCCGTCGGTCGGGCATGAGTGTGCGGGCAATCCGAGATCTCGAACGCGGCCAAGTTGAGCATCCGCGCCGCACAACAGTCGCTTTGCTTGCTGATGCACTGCGACTGAATGACACCGATCGCGAAGCGTTCGGCAACGCTGGCGCTGGTTTGCCCGAACGCGCCGATGAGCACGCGGGTGCGCCGCGAACGAAGGGGGCCGTGCCGAGCCAGCTGCCGCCGGATATTGCGGACTTCACCGGGCGCGAACTGGCTTTGGAGTGGCTGCACGCCCGCATGCGGGCCCGCGAACACGGGTCTACGGCATTGGTGATCACGGCTGCGGTCGGAAAGGCGGGGGTGGGAAAGACCACGCTGGCTGTCCATGCCGCTCACCAGATGCGCACGCTATTTCCGGATGGTCAGTTGTACGTGAACTTGCGCGGCGTCGAGGCGCGCAGGCCCTGGACCCGGCCGATGTGCTCGGCCGTTTCCTGCGCGCCCTCGGCGTGGAGGGGCAATCCATTCCCGATGATGTTGATGAGCGCGTCGACGTGTACCGCTCGCTGATGGCGGATCGGCACGCGCTTGTCCTGCTTGACAATGCAGCCGATGAGGCCCAGGTTCGCGCGCTGCTGTCTGCGGGCGCCGCCAACGCCGTGCTTGTCACCAGCCGAACGCGACTGACCGGGCTTGCGGGCACAGAGGTGATCGATCTTGACGTCCTGCCGCCGGAGCAGGCCGTCGAGTTGCTCGGCAAGATTGTCGGCACGGATCGCATTGCCAGGGAGCCGGCGGCGGCGCAGGTGATTGCCGCGCTATGCGGGTATTTGCCGCTGGCGTTGCGGATCGCGGGCGCCCGGCTCGCCGCGAAGCCGCAGTGGCGGTTGCAGCGGCTGGCTCATCGGCTTGCCGAGCACCAGCGCCGGCTGGATGAACTGACAGCGGGTGACCTCGAGGTGCGATCGAGCGTTGGCATGAGCTACTACGGGCTGGACGAGGCAGAGCAGCGCGCATTCCGGCTGCTCGGAGTCCTCGAGGTGCCCGACCTTGCGTCCTGGATGCTGGCTGCCCTGCTCGATATCTCGGCTCCCGAAGCGGAGGAGGTCGCCGATCACCTGGCTGACGCCCAGTTGCTTGATACGCTCGGCAACGACGCAACCGGGCAGCTCCGCTACCGATTCCACGACCTGGTCCGCCTGTACGCGCGGGAACGGCTGGCCGCGGACGAGACCTCGGCCACCCGGCGCGCCGCGCTGGAACGAACTCTGCAGATCTGA
>JBKOYU010000041.1:0-5155 GCA_046725575.1 Actinomycetota bacterium
TATTGTTCCCTATCCGCGCCGTTCGATGTGCGAAGACCGTTACTGATGTGTTGTCGGCCGTTGCTGGCCAGTGCCGGGGTAACGGTTGCCCGGCCCAGGTGCCGCGTTCTTGCCCGGCTGGGTGAACGGGATTCGGTTCCCGTGTCCCTGGCCGGTGGCGGTTCCTGGTACTCACCTGTCGGTCATCAGGCGTGGCCTGGTCGGCTGCTCTTCCTCGTCACCTACACAGCAGTCTGCCGAGCCGGCGATCATCGCCGGCATAACCCAACGGATTCAACGACCGAGCGCCTCCATTGTTCGCGCCATCCCGCGCTCCAGCGCGGCGACGATTCTCGGGCGCAACTCGGCCGCCGGGATTATCGCGTGCACCGACCCCATCCGGTGGGCGCGCTCGACGTTGTGCACGGCTTCAAACTCCGCCGCCACCTCGCCGAGCTTGTCCGAACGTACGGCCGCCCGGGTTTCGGCCAGCTTTACCCGCAGTCTGGCACTGGTCCCGTCGTCGGTGGAGGCGGCGAGCTGCGCTTCCAGCTCGCGCACGGCCGGGTCTGCGGCGGTGCGTTTGTTCACCTCCCGCGTGAACACCACCGCCGCCGCGGGCGCACCGCCGATAACCGAGCAGAACGTTCCCTCGACCGCGAGCACTTCCATGTTCTCGTTCAGCGCGTTCGAGAAGACCACGTAAGCCCCGCCGTGATACCGCGAGACCACGGCGAACACGATCGGTCCGTCGAAGTTGACTATCGCTCGACCGATTTCGGCACCGAGCTCGAGCTGAGTCTTCCGCAGTGACTCCGGTGAACCGTCGAAGCCCGACAGGTTGGCCAGCACCACCAGCGGCCGGCTTCCACTTGCCGCGTTGATCGCGCGAGCGGTCTTCTTCGAGGACTGCGGGAAGAGCGTTCCCGACGTCCACTGGTCCGGCCCGTCGGCTGGGACCCATCCCTTGCGCGGGATCACCCGCGATTCGATGCCGATGACACACACCGGGATTCCGGCGATGTGGGCGTCGAACACCACGGAGGTGTCGGCGTCCGCCATGTCGGCCCACCGCTCCAGTACCGGATGGTCCTGGTCGACCACCGCACGCATGACCGTCCGAATGTCGAACGGCTTCTTGCGGTCTTTGTTGGTGCTCGCCGAGAAGATGTCGCCCACGGTCGTGAATTCGCTGGACGGATGTTGGTGCGGGAAGTCGCGAACGTCACGATCTGCCGGGTCGGAAGTCTCGGCGCGGCGCGGGAAGCGTTCTCCCGGAGCGACATACGCGTGGTCGTAGTGCGCGAAGAGGATGTCGCACGCGGCCTGAAGGTTCGGCGCCCAGTACTGGGCTTGACCGTTGGGCCCCATTACGCGGTCGTAGCCGCCGATGCCGAAGTTGTCCTCCGCCGAAACGCCACCGGAGTAATCGAGGGATTGCTTGCCGGTGAGGACCATCGCGCTTTCCGGTGTCATGACCAGAATGCCCTTGGTGTGCATCAGCATCGTCGCTTCGGCGTTCCAGTACGGTTGCGCGCCGACGTTGATTCCCGCCACGATGACGTTGATCTCACCGCCGTCCTGGGTGAACGTGATGATTCGGCGAAGCGCGCGGGACACCCAGTCCATGTTCTCGGTGCCACTTTCCATCGAAATGGTTGCGCCGGAGGACAACGCGAACCACTCGACCGGTACCGACAGCTTTTCGGCGAGGTCGAGCGCCGCGACCACACGAGCGCATTCGGCCTCGGCCACCGTGCCCAGCGCTTTCGTCGGGTCACCGAACATGGCGATCCGCGTTATTCCCTCCGAGTAGCGCGACGTCGGTCGCGACACCATGCCAACGATGAGGCCGGCGGTGTTGCGTCCGTACGGACGGTCGACCGGGACAAAATCACCGGACTCGTCGAAGTCATACTCGACGAACCTGCCCTCGCTGCCCGTCAGAAGCGGGATCAGCTCGTACGGGTACACCAAACCGCGAGCCTGCGAGCGCTGCACTTTCTGCGCGTACCCGTCGAGTGGGCGCAACGGCTCGGTCGGCGGGGCCATCACATTCGCGGCGATTCCGGTGCCCGGAGCGTACGCGAAGCGAACTGCCACCCGCCTCGGCTGCGACATCTCGTCATCCTTGATGCGGGCAAGGATGGTGATATCTTCTAGCCCCGCATTGACCGTCAGCGGGGCGGTTCGTCGCGCGATTTCAGCGACACGGTCTACGGGGATATCGAGCACCGGCCACACGGAGAGCGCGACGCGGTTGTTCTCGAGCCGCCTCTTGCCCCGCTCGATCTGCGCGCGACGAATGCTGGCCAGACATGCCGCGAGGGTGGCCTCCATGGCCGGCACCCCGACCACCTCGCCGTCCTCGTTCAGCTCGGGTGTCGCATCACGAACCTCGGCCAGCGCGACCAGCCGCTCGTCGGACGGATTTTCCTTGGCCACCACGTGGAAGAGATACGTGCCAGGCGCGGCGGGTAAGCGATTACCGTCGAAGTTCTTCAGCCGCCACAGATCGAGGCGTTGCCCGGTGAGCGGATGCATGTCGCGGATCGTCAGGTCCTCCGCCACGCCACCCTCTTGCGCCCGACGGAACGTCACCTGATGCAGCTCGCGGCCGACCACCGTCACGGTCACTCGGCGCCAATCCACCGCGCTGGGGTGCTCGGCAAGCACGTCACGCAACGCCGCGGACAGGTCATCGCCGTCGGTCGGCGCGTCCGGCCAGGACAAATAGATGTCGACAACAAGGTTGTCGGCCTTGGGTCCGGCGATTGCGTCGATGGCGCTGAGCGTTGCCGACAACCGCTCGCGCTCGGTCACTGTCGACACCAGATGCAGCTGGTCTCCGGCCAATTCATAACTGCCGGTGACGAACTGGCCACCCGCCTGTTCGAAGGTCTTGACGTCTTCGAGCGCACGGATCTCGTAGTACTGACGCGTGACGACCTCGAGCAGCGGGCCGGGATGGGAAATGCGTTGTGCCAGAAGGTCGATCAAGGGCTCTGGCGTTGCGACAAGGGCATCGATGCGGGCCGCGTAGTCCGGCGCGTCCGGATTGTCGGCAAGGTATTGCAGGCCTTCCCGCACGCTGTCGTAGGTCTGCTCGCGCGCCTTGCGGATCTGTGGCTCGTCGAACAAGCGGAACCGCAGGTTACGAGCGATGTCGCCGATAACCGGGTAGCGCACCTGCGTCGCAACGATCAGTCGATCCAGGACCTCTCGCACAGCGCTCGTCGAAGCGGATGCGACGTCGTCGGCCCTAAGCCAGCGCCCAAGCAGCGCAGTGATCACAGGTACCTGGTTCTCCATGCGCTGCAACGCAAGGAATAGCCGGTAGACCGCTTCTTCCAACTCGGGTCCGGGCTCGAGACTTGTGACGTCGTAATCGCGCAGCGTGCGGGCGAGCTTGGTGCGAAACGCCGGTGGCAGCCCCTCCACCTCGGCGTCGAGCGAATGCAGGAAGGAATGGAAGTGCTCGCGGGGGCTATGGACGCCTTCGTCGGTTTCCTCCTCGTCCAGCGTCGGACGGTTGCGGGAAATCTCGCATACGTCGGCAAAGGTGTCGAGCAGGCCGAGTTCGGCCTCGACGAGTCCTGGGTCGTCGAGCGGCTGGCTGCCACGAAGGGCGTCGTACTCCGCGAGCAGGATACGTGCGCGGTCGGCGCTGACGTCGTAACCGGTGATCAGGGCGCGGAGTTCGGCCAGGCGCGCGAGGGCCTCGGTGCGCGGATTCGCGTCCTGGATCCTTGGCTGGGCACGGAACTGGACTCGGGGCGCGGCTTCGGCCGCCGTAGTTTCACCGATCTGGTCGAGGCGTAGCAGTGCGGCGCCCGCATCGACCTGACTGTTGACGTTGGCGAGCACCTCGCGAACGCGTCCCGCGGACGGTGCGCGCAGCGCGGTCTCCATCTTCATGCTTTCCAGGACCACGAGAGTGGCACCGGCCTCGACCTCGTCGCCGACGGCCACAGGCATGGCGACAACGACGGCCGGAGCCGCGGCGCGGACCAGGCCGGCTTCCTCCTGGCTGATGCGATGACTTATGCCGTCCACCTCGACCGTGAACCCGGTGGAGCCCGCGACCGTGACGATGTGGAAGCGCTGGTCGCCAAGGGTGAGTCGGCTCTCGAATTCGCCGAGCCGTTCGATCTCGACGACGAGTTCGCCGCTGTCTCCGTTGACTCGATAGCGGCGCGGACCGATCTGCCCGACCGTGAGCTTGTAGGCCTGGCCCTGGTAGGTGAGTTCTACGGTCCGGCCGATGGCGTGGGTGGCGCGCGGTCGACCACCGTATGCCGACGCCAGGAAGCCGGCACGTTCCAGGCCTTCGTCGGCTACGTACGCGTCGACCGCCGCAGCGATGAGCGCAATGTCGGCCGTCGGCGTAGGGCCGGTGGCCGTTCCAGCGCCGGTGCGGTCGAGCCATCCGGTGTCGGCGCTGGCGGACACAACCTCGTCACTGTCGAGGAGGTTGAGAAGGAAGGACTTGTTAGTGGTGCCTCCGTCGATGACGACGGTGGTCTCACGCAGGGCGGTGCGCAGCCGCGCAAGTGCCTCGTTTCGGTCGCGGCCCCACGCGATGACCTTGGCAACCATGGAGTCGTAGTCGGGCGGAATGACGTCGCCCTGCGCGATGCCGGTGTCGACCCGGATACCGGAACCGAGCGGAAACCTCAGTAGCTGCACGGTGCCCGGCGCGGGCGCAAAGTCATTGTCGGCGTCCTCCGCGTTGAGCCGGGCCTCGACGGCGTGGCCGAACTCGGGGGGGCATTCGCCGTCTAGAGCAGCGCCGCTGGCGACGAGAATCTGCAGCTTGACCAGGTCGATGCCGGTGGTGACCTCGGTGATCGGGTGCTCGACCTGCAGCCGGGTGTTGACCTCGAGGAACGTGAAGAGCTTCTGGTCCGGCTGGTAGAGGTACTCGACAGTGCCGGCGCCGCGGTATCCGGCAGCGCGGACGAGTTCAGCCGACACGGTTCGAAGGTGGTCGGCCTGAACCTTGGTGAGTACCGCGGAGCTGGATTCCTCGATCACCTTCTGGTTCCGGCGCTGGATGGAGCAGTCCCGCACGCCCGGCGCCCAGACATTGCCGTAGTTGTCGGCGATGACCTGGACCTCAACATGGCGGGCATCGGTGACAAGGCGTTCGAGGAACACGACCGGGTCGCCGAAC
>JBKOYU010000659.1:0-1807 GCA_046725575.1 Actinomycetota bacterium
AATCGTTGCTCGGTCAAGCGGCCGGTCGCGAAACGCCCTCGCCTCGGTGTCCAAATCGGCGCAGATACGCGAGACTTCGCTCTTGGAGATCCCGGTACCGGCGCCGAGAGCTTTGACGAGATCGTCGACCGTGCGGGTGGAGGTGACCTGCACCTTCTGGCAGGTCGCACGCTATGCCTGTTGCCGTGGGCGATGAGGTCGAGGCCGGTGCCACTCTCGTGGTCCTGGAAAGCATGAAGATGGAGACCGCGCTGCGCGCACCGGCCGCGGGATGCGTTCGTGAGGTACTCGCCACCGTCAACAGTCAGGTCTATGCGGGTGCCGCACTGCTGCGCTTCGACCAGGTCGGTGAAAGAGCGGCGGCCGAAGCCTTGCCGCGAGTTCAGTTCCGTACCCAGCCGAGAAGCGAGGACGCGAACCCGCGCACTGAGGCCCTCGCGCGGCTGGACGAACTACGCAGCTTGATCACCGGTTACGACGTAAGCGCCGACCGCGCACTCATCCTGCTCGCCGAATACGAGGCCCTTCGCCCCAGCGGCAATCAGACGTGTCGATACGGATCACGCCGCGGAGTCAGGCTTGGTCAGCTCGTCGAGGTCAGGCAGCGGTCGACGGCAGATCTCCGCGGCCTCGTCGGCAGGCAAGCCGAACATGATCAGCACGTCGCGGGTCACCCGGTCGGCGGTCTCGGCGTCGTCACGCTCCGGCTGGTCGTGCAGCAGCTGGCCGAGTCCCATCAACGCGCCACCGGCGACCGCCAGCGCGAGCATGGGGTCGTCGACCGAGAATCGGCCTGCCCGCGTCGCGGCGTCAATGTCGCGCAGGGCCCGTGGCGCGAGCCCGCGGTCGGCGGAGATCAACGTCAACCCGGTGTTGAGAAGCACCCGGGACATCTCTGGGCGTCGCCTGAACAGTTGCCCGACTAGCCGGAAACTTCGGGCGAAAGTCTCCGCGGGATCCTCGCCTTCGCCGGTGAGCTTGTCCAGTATCGCGCCGAGTTCGTCGAGCACCTCGTTGACCGCCGCCTGGAACAGGTCTTCCTTGCTGTCGAAGTGGTTGTAGAACGAACCCATCCCGACATCCGCGGCCTGGGTGATCTCGAGCACCGGCACGTTGAGTTTGCCGGCCGCGACAAACGTCTGCGCCGCGCGGATGAGTGCCGCGCGGGTGCGCATCTTGCGCCGTTCCAGGCGGTTGTCGGCGACCGGTTGCGCCTCAGTCATGCGCCGATGTTAGCAGGGAGCATCAATATTGAGAAATTCGTCAGAAAGTCTTGACGGCAGGACGTCCAATAAGTGACGATATCGTCAGTCAAGCGAGGAGACCCCGTGGAAACACATGTCGACCCACACAAAGATCTGCACAGCGAGCAGGGCGCCCTGCGCGGAGAGCACCCCGGGCGCTCCCGCAACCCCCTGATCAAAGTCCGCGATTTGACGTGGCTGGAATTCGAGAAACCAGACCTGGTCCGCGCGGAAGCCTTCGCGCGGGCGTTCGGCTTCACCACCGTGCTGCACACCGCCGACGAGCTTTACCTTCGCGGAACCGACGCCGGCTCGCCATGCGTGATAGTGCGCCGCGGAACGCATTCGCGGTTCGTGGGCCCCGCGTTCGCCGCACAGGAGAAGGCCGACGTCGAGCGGCTCGCCAGCGCGACCGGGAGGATGACCCGCACGCTGCCAGAGGCCATCGGCGGCGTCGCGGTAGAACTGACCGATCCCAGCGGGATTCCGGTCCGCGTCGTCGCCGGGATGCACGAGTTGGCCGAGCTGCCCGCACAACAGCCGCACACCTTCAACTTCGGGCA
>JBKOYU010000462.1:0-3750 GCA_046725575.1 Actinomycetota bacterium
GTGTTGCGCACCAGCAACTGGTAGCGCTAGCCGTAGCGCTAGCCCTTGGGACCGCGGACGAATTCCAGAGCTTCGTCGAGAAGCTCCTGCCATTACGCCCGCCGCTCCCAACCAATGGCGGCCAAAACTTAGAGGGTGCTAAACCAGTTGGCAAGACCGATTGGCTACGCGGTTTGCGGCTGATCCGGCGTCCACGCCTGCGGGAGGCCTGGACTTCCCGGGAACAGGTAGTCGACGAACGCCTGTGCGGTGGGCTGTGGCTCGTGGTTGGCCAGACCCGGGCGTTCATTGGCCTCGATGAACACATAGTCGGTCCCGGTGACGTCGGGAACAAGAAGGTCGATGCCCGTCACCGGGATACCGATCGCATCGGCCGCCGTCACCGACACCGAGCACAACTGAAGGTTCACCTCGGCGGTGACGTCGTGGATGGTGCCGCCCTGATGCAGGTTCGCGGTGCGCCGCACGCGCAACCGGCGGCCCTCCGGCAGCACGTCGTCGAACGACCAACCGGCCTCCCTCACGGTGGCTTCGGTGACGTCATCGACGGGAATCCGGGATTCCCCGCCCGTCGCCGCCGCGCGGCGCCGGCTCTGGGCGTCGATCAGCTCACGGACGGTGTGATGCCCGGTGCCAATGACTTCCGCGGGCCGTCGCAGCGCGGCCGCCACCACCTTGTGGTCGATCACGACCAGCCGGAGGTCGTCGCCCGCCGCGCGCTGCTCGATGAGCACGTCGGGATGTTGCTCCCGCGCCCTGGCCAGAGCCGCATCGAGTTCGTCGGGATTGTCGACGCCGACCGTGATGCCCTTGCCCTGCTCGCCGCGGGTCGGCTTGACCACGACATCGCCCACCTCATCGAGGAACGCATAGTCCTCCTCGTCGAAGGTGGCCAGCCGCCCTCTGGCGACGACGATTCCGGCCTCGGCGACAATGCGACGGGTCAATCGTTTGTCGTCGCATCGCGCCATTGCGACCGCGGATGTGTACTCCGACAAGGACTCTCGGGTGACGACACTGCGCCCGCCGTGTGACAGCCGCATTTCGCCCGACTCAGCATCGAGCACCTCCACCCAGATGCCGCGGCGCATGGCCTCGTCGGCGATGATGCGCGCGTACGGATTGAGGTCGTCGACCGTCTCGGGTGGATGGGTGAACAGCGGTTCGTTGATCGCGTTCTTGCGTTTGACCGCCATCACCGGCACGCGCGCGAATCCCAGCTTCTCGTACAGCGCGATCGCGGCGGCGTTGTCGTGAGCCACGGACAGGTCCATGTAGGCCCGTCCCCGCTCCCGGTAGATCGCGGCGAGCGCGCGCGTCAAAGCCGCGCCGACGCCGGGCAGGCTCGACGCCGGGTCGACGGCCAGGGTCCACAGGCTCGAGCCGTCCTCCGGGTCGGAGAACAACCGCATGTGGTCGACGCCGGTCACGGTGCCAACGACCGCGCCGTCGTCGTCACGGACCGCGACAAGGTAATCGACCGCGTCGCGGTGAAGATGGTTGTCCCAGATGACGTCGACGGGCGCCGACACCATCCCGCACCGCACGTACAGCCAGTTCATCGCGTCGGCGTCCTCGGCGCTTTCGAGCGTGCGCACGGTGAACCCGGTCGGCGCAGAGTCCGGCTCGTCGTCGGAGAACCTCAGCCGGTAGGTGTGGCTGGGGTCGATAAACAGTTCGGCGGGCGCCCGGGCGACCAGCACTTGGGGCTCGCGGGCGTACATGCAGATGTCACGTCGACCCGGCCCCTCGTGCCGCAGCACCTCGGCCAGCTTCTCCGGATCGGCGAATGTCTGCCCGAAAATGAGGCGGCCCCAACCCATTTCAAGCACCACGTCGTCGGCCATGGCGTCGACCATGTGCTGGGGCGACGCGTCATGCAGGCCGAGTGTGATGGCCTCGGAGTGGTCCTGGGCTGGATCCGTAGCGGTCATGCTGCGGCTCCCGTGATGCCTTGCCGTTGCAACCACAACTCGAGCAGCGCGATCTGCCACAGCTCGTTGCCGCGCAGCGGGGTAAGTCGGCCGTTGGGGTCGGCGAGCAGGCGGTCGACAGCCTCCGGCCGGAACAGGCCGCGCCCCTTGGCGGCCGGCGCGTACAGCGCGTCACGGACGAGGTCCAGATAGGGGCCTTCCAGATGGGTCAGCGCGGGCACCGGGAAGTAGCCCTTGGGGCGGTCGATGACCTCCGCGGGGATCACCCTGCGCGCAGCCTCCTTGAGCACGCCCTTGCCGTGATGCGCGGTCTTGAGCTCGGGCGGGCAGGTGGCGGCCAGTTCGACCAGCTCGTGGTCGAGGAACGGCACCCGACCCTCCAGACCCCACGCCATCGTCATGTTGTCGACGCGCTTGACCGGGTCGTCCACCAGCATCACGGTCGTGTCGAGCCGCAGCGCGCGGTCGACGCCGTTCGCGGCGCCTGCCTTGGCGAAGTGCTCGGTGACGAACTGCCCGCCGGGATCGCCGTCGGCGAGATAACCCGGTGTGACGAGTCCAGCGACGCCGTCGCTGTCCCGGTCGAAGAACGCTTTGCGGTAGCTGCCCACCGCACCCTCGAGCGACGCCGCGTCGGGCTGACCCATCGGGGGATACCAGTGGTAGCCGGCGAACACCTCGTCGGCGCCCTGCCCGGACTGCACGACCTTGACGTGCTTGGCGACCTCCTGGCTGAGCAGGTAGAAGGCGACGCAGTCGTGGCTGACCATCGGCTCGCTCATGGCGCCGATCGCGCCGTCGAGCGCGGGCAGCATGCGGTCGGTTTCGATGCGGATCTGGTGGTGATCGGTGCCGAAGCGGTCGGCGATGTTGTCGGAGTACTTGAATTCGTCGCCTTTGACGCCGCCGACCGACTCGAAGCCGATCGAGAACGTCGCCAGACCGTGTTGGCCTGCCTCGGCGAGCAAGCCGACGATCAAGCTGGAGTCGACGCCACCCGACAGCAGGCATCCCACGGGCACGTCGGCCACCAGGCGGCGATCGACCGCCACCCGCAAAGCATCGAGAACCGCGTCCTCCCAATCACGTTCGGACCAGTCGGCGCGGTCATTGCGCCGGGTGAAGTCGGGTTCCCAATACGTGGTGGTCGTGCGGCGTCCGTCGGGCTCGATCGCCACGAGAGACGCCGGCGGCACCTTGGTGACGCCGCGCAGAATCGTGCGCGGCGGCGGGACGACGGAGTGGAACGACAGGTAGTGGTGCAGCGCGACTGGGTCGATGCGGGTGTCGACGTCGCCACCGGCGAGCAGCGCGGGCAGTGACGACGCGAACCGGATGCGCGACGCGTTCTCCGTCAGGTACAGCGGCTTGATGCCCAGCCGGTCACGGCCGAGCAGCACCCGGCCGCTGTCACGCTCGACGATCGCGAACGCGAACATGCCGTAGAGGCGGTCGACGAAGCGGTCACCCCAGCGGTGGTAGGACTTGATCAAAACCTCGGTGTCGCTGTGCGAGAAGAACCGGTAGCCGAACTCGGTCAGTTCGCGCCGCAGCTGCTTGTAGTTGTAAATGCAACCGTTCCAGCAGACGGCCAGTCCAAGCTCGGAATCGACCATCGGCTGGGCGCCGGCTTCGGACAGGTCGATGATCTTCAGGCGGCGATGGCCGAGCGCGACGCGGCCCTGCGACCACACACCAGCGGCATCCGGACCCCGGGGTGCCATCGCCTCGGCCATGGCCGAGACAGCTCCGATGTCGGGTGTTTGGCCGTCGAGACGCACCTCGCCGGCGGCTCCACACACGCATTCGACCCTAC
>JBKOYU010000471.1:0-3279 GCA_046725575.1 Actinomycetota bacterium
GCAGCTCATCTTGTCTGTGCCTCCCGCTGCCCGGGCCCGGATCACCGCCGAGACCCTGGGCGACCTGAGGTCCTCGGGCGACTGGGCCTCGACCCGGGCCACGGTGATCGCCTGGGTGGAGAGCGGGTTCGTCCTGGTAGATGCCGCGGCCGCACTCACCATCCACCGCAACACCCTCGTCTACCGCCTCGGGCGGATCTCGAAGCACACCGGCTGGCCCACGTCCGACCGCCGGCACTGGCTTGCCCTCTACCTCGCCTGCCTGGCGGACGCGCTGGGCGCCGAGTCGGCAGCCCGGAGCCGTTCGGGCTGACCCGGGCTACCTCGACCGTGGGACGCTGCGTCGTGATGCTGGACAGGACCGCTCCCAGGGACCCGGCCCGGTCATGACCCTGGCCGGGTGGAGCTTCCGCAACATCAGAGTGCGCAGCACAATCAGCTGCCACGGTTCGGTGGCGAGAACTTGCAGCGCCGATACCACGACGAAGCATGCCAGGTCGGCGATATCGACCTTCTGCCTGCCGAACTTGTAGGTCACGGCGCCGAAGAGCAGACCGCCGAAGAGCATGCCCACCAAGGCGGAGACTCGTCGCCGAGCTGGCGGCCTGGCAGATACGTTGTGCTGCACCCTCCCTCACCCGATGACGCCGAGCACCTGCGGTCGCGCGCTGAAACAGACGCTCGTCGCCTGGTGCGAATGCGGATTCAATCTCGTGACGACTGCGCAGCGGTTGGCGATCCACCGCAATACGGTCATCTACCGGCTCGACAAGATTTCCCGGTTGACGGCGCGCGACGTCCGCGAGCCCGAAGTGGCGCTCGCGTTATATCTCGCGTGCCTCATCGACGACTGAAACCGTGACCACCCCGCGAAACTACGGACAGATCGTCGGATCGCGCGAAATTGCCATCTCACCGCAGTTTCGATGCGGACGCCAAGCCGTTTGCCTGACGCGGCCGCGCCGGAGTCGTGACCCGTGTCACTCGGCAGCGGCAATCGGTGCCCGTTCAACGCGTGTAGGTGGTCGATTGCTGCCAACCACCGATCAATTACTGCCATCGGAATTAAACCCCTGACCTCGCTGATTAAGCCATCAGACGGGCGAAGGGGGGACCCCGGCCCGGCACCAAAAACGTCCGAACCGCGACTTTCGCGCCACGGCTCGAACAGACAAGAGAAGGACAGAACAATGAAGAAGTTCGGATTTGCCACCATCATCGCCAGCGGTCTGACCGCCGCGGTTCTCGGGCTGGCAGGACCGGCCCAGGCCGACGTCGGCCACCACGACTGGGTCCATGACATCCAGCCCCAGGTGACCGTCCCGCAGGTCGACACCAGCGTGCAGCAGAGCCGCTGACCCAACGACATACAAAGAGGGGCACCCACAACGGGTGCCCCTGTTTTTTGCCCTCTCCTCAGTGCTGTGGCCGGCGGCGTCCCAGGAACAGGGCGAGGCCGATGGCACCGAAGCCCAGCGCCACGGTCACCCCTGCCGCGACGTACAGGAAGATGTCCCTCGCTGTCATGCCCGAGGCCTCATCCGAGGCCAGCCTCAGCTGGTAGTCACCCGGCAGCGGAGCCTCTTGCGGATCGTCAAGGCCCGGGAACTGCTGCGTCCTGTGCACCTCGAATTGCCGTTCGCCGCTTGGCGTCTGCGTCCACGCACCCCATGCGGGAGTCGCACCGTCAAGCAACACTTTGCGCTCACCGAAGCGGACGTCGTCGCCGACGTCGATGATGCGCCGCACGCGGAACGGCTCATAGGTCGCATGCGAGTAGCGCACCAGGACGGGCACGTTGTCATAGCGCAACACCGGCGGCGGAGGCGGCGGTAGTGGCAGCCCGATCGCCGGGACAAAGCCGCCGCCGAAGAACGTGCCGACCGCCACGTTGAGGGCCGTTTCGACTGCGGCGTTGACAATGTTGGCCGCGGTATCGACGACGGCGGTGAAGCTGTACGCCGCGAACTGGGCCACCTCGAGGACGGCGCGCGCCAACGGCGGGATCCACACGATCCGCGGGGTGTTCTCGTAGATGTAGATGATCCGCACCCTCTCGTGATACGGATTGAGGATGATCGGCCGGTAGTACTCGTCGTATTGCACCCAGTCCGGGCTCCACTGGCGGATATTGCGGTCCCAGACACGGTCGCTGGCCAGACGCGCGTCAGCCTTTGCGCCGGCGCTGGCATCGATACCGAATGGGCCTTTCACACCCAGGTCTAGGCCGATCGAGCTGGAGATCGCGTCAACATCCTGTTTCGGCGCCGGATCCGCTTTCACCTCAACGGGTTTCGCGTTTCTGGCGAGCTCGACATCGTCCTTGGGCGCCTGCAGGGTCTGCGGCTCCGACGTCTCAATGACCTTCGCGGCCTGCGAGACCGAGACGGTTGGCCCGCCCGTCGTCGTCACCGCCGAGGAACTCTGCGAAGCGCTTACCTTCGGCTCGCTTCCCGTTGGCTCGCTTCCAGGTGTCGCCGATCCGCTGGATGGTGTCGACGCACCACTGCTCGACGGCGGCA
The DNA here is from genome assembly GCA_046725575.1 of Actinomycetota bacterium. GTDB lineage: Bacteria > Actinomycetota > Actinomycetes > Mycobacteriales > Mycobacteriaceae > Mycobacterium. The sequence goes on from JBKOYU010000471.1 coordinate 2,523, forward strand.
GGTCGGCCATTGCCGAGCTGGGCGCGACGAGCGCCGCAGACGGCGGCACCGAGCCGACCGACGCTGTTTGGGAGGCGCTGACGGTGGCCGAAGCGGACGGGGCAGAAGGCGCCTGAGTCGCGGTGCTCGGCGAGGCCGCGGTTGACGTCACCGATGGCGCCTCAGAGACCGGCGGGGCGACGACGCGCGGTGCTGGTGACTCGACCTTCGTCACGGGCGGACTTGCCGTCGTAGGCGATGCCGGCGTGACGGCTGTGACGACCGGCGCGGGCGTCGTCTGTGTGACACGTGGGGCCGACGTTTCAACCGCCTGCTGTGTCTGTGGCGGCGCCTCGACGCTCGGAGCCGACGGCAGCGTCGCCGGTGCCTTCGGCGGCGCCTCCTGTGACGGGGCTTCTGTCTCTTCCGGAGCGGCCACCTTCGGCTCCGGAGCCGGCACCGTCGTCGTGACGACCTGGTCGGTATCCGGCTTGGCGAACGCCGGAGTAATTCCTCCAGTGAGCGCTGTGAGGGAGATCACGACTCCCGACGCCAGAACGGCGACAACGCTTCGCTTAGAGCAGATTTCAAGCGGTGCACCCATGTGTGCATCGACTCCTCGTACTTCAAGCAGAGTGGCGGATTTCGTCCGCCACTACTGCCATGCGCAGCCATCTCCCCCAACGCTGGGCCTGGTCCAGCAGCTGCCGCGGCTCTGATGGTTCATCGCTGGTTCGGCAAATCGGTTACAGCCGACGGGGCATCCTTGATGGACAGG
>JBKOYU010000090.1:0-9824 GCA_046725575.1 Actinomycetota bacterium
CAAGGGACAGAGCCGATCGACACGAATCGGCCGACATGCGGCCTACGGCGACACCCACAAGGGTGTCGAGACAGCCGCATCCACCGCCGAAATCCCCCGGCCTCAGCCGCGGGAGGACGTCAAGCAAGCCAGTCTCCACGACCACGGAAGGGTTAGACGGCCGCGCTGCCGTCACGGTTCCCATGGTCGGCGGCCGCGGCGTTGAAATATTCGAGCGCCTCGGCCAGCTTGGCGCGGGCCCGCGAACACCGGCTCTTGACGGTGCCCTCGGCAACCCCGAGCAGGCGCGAGGTCTCGGCCACCGAGTAGCCCTGCATGTCGACCGCGACCACCGCGGCGCGCTGTTCGACGGGCAGCCGCATCAGGGCACGTTCCACCACGATCGCGGTCTCCACCCGCGGTGTCGGATCGCCGACGTGGCAGGCGTCGTCCTCGAGGGCGGTGATGGGGTGCGTCTTGTGGCGCCGCAACCGGTCGAGGCAGGCGTTCACCACGATGCGGTACAGCCAACTGCTGACCGCCGAATCGTGTCGGAACGCGGGCGCGTTGCGGTGTGCCTTGAGCATCGCGTCCTGCAGCGCGTCTGCGGCATCTTCGGGGTTTCGGCTGGTGATCTGCGCCAGCCGATACAGCTGGCGGTGGTGACGGTAGAACAGCTCCTCGAACGCATACCGGTCACCGGCGACGTGCGCCGCCAGCAACTCCCTGTCAGACCGGTCGATTCCCCCGAAGTGCCCCACAGCCGAACACTAAACGGCGCCAGAGGTGCCTACTGACACAAGTTTGCGGGGCTGGGGATAGCGGTCAGGACGCGGCTTTGAGCGTGATCTCCGCGATGTCGGACCGGCTCTTGCCGTCGACTTGGCCGAGCGTGGACACCCAAACCAGCACGTTGGAGGTGGGTGTCGCGTTGTCCACCTTGATCGTGTTCGAGCCGGGCTTGAGGGTGGTGGCTGGCACCATCACGGAGGTGTCGTCCAGCGACGAGGGCGTGGGCGTCTGCGACGAGCGGATCTGCACCGCGGTGCCCGTGCTGTTCAGGTCTATGGTGACCTCGCCGAGTTTTGTGGGCTGCGACAACTGCAGCATCAGCCCGACCCCGTTCTTGAAGTTCGGGAACGGCACAGCGTCCGTATAGGTGTCGATCGGCCACACGGTCGACGAATTGCCATCGATCGCCTTCCCGGCCTCATCGGGCGCGTCGGCCTCTCCTTCGGGTGAAAACACCGTCACGCGAACGGGTTTCACGACGTTACCGGCGCCGGCGTTGCCGCCGCTGCCGGCGTTGCCGCCCTCTGCCGACGTCGTCGGCGCATTCAGGCCCAGCTGGTCGCCGCCAAGGCCACCGCCGACGTCACCGAAGATCCGGCTCAGCACGGAGGCCAGCACGAGCAATGCGACGACGATGATCGCGCCGCCAACACCCAACCCGATCATCAGGCCCTTGCGGCGGCGCCCAGCGGCCACGGGGTCGTCGGAGGGCGCACCGCGGAAGCGCGACGGCGGAGTGACCGCGGGTTCGTCGACCGGGGCGATGACCTCGGTGCGGTCAGCGATCGCGGTGGCCTGCTGCAACAGATTCAGCAGAGTGGGGGCGCTGCGGATACCGCCGCCCTCCTGCACCGCTCGCGCAGCCGCCGCCGAGATCTGGAACGGGATGTCGCGGTCGACGGCCCGCGGCTCGATGGGCTGGCCCGCCGCGTCGAGATCAGCGGGCGCCAACCCGCTGCGCACCCCGGACTCGGGCAGCGGCCACCGGTTGATCAGCAGCGCGTACAGCGCAGCGCCAATGCCGCGGATGTCGTCCTCGGGCGTGGCCTCGGGCAGTGTCGCCGGGAACGCCAGCGCCACGTCGCCTTCGATGCTCACCCGCACCCGGCTGGGATGGTCGATCGACAGCGCCACGCCCGAGCGGTGAGCGGCCTCGGCGGCCGCGGCCAGCGACTGGATGGCGCGCGCCCCGCCGATCGGCGACGGCGACGTCTCGGCCACTTCCGCAAGCGAGCCGCCGCGGATCCACTCCGAAACCACCAGCCCGCCGGAGCCGGTGCTGGCCACGTCGAGCACTCGGGCCACGCCAGGCATGTCGAGGCGACTCAGCTTGAGCGTGCGAGCCAGGATCGCCTGCACCTGCTCGTCGGGCAACGTCGCGTCCGGGTCGACGAAGGTCAGCGCCACCTGCCGGTCCAGCGCGGTGTCGAGCGCCTGCCAGAACTGCAGGTTGGGCAGACCGCCGTGGAACACCAGCAGCCGGTAGCGCCCGCCGCCGATGGTGGCGCCCGGAATGAGGTGGACGTCCTCGTCAGAGGTGGCGGACTCGATCGGAGGTTCCCGCGGAGGGGCGAATGCGCTCGGCTCACGGGTGGGATCGCCGCCGTAGTCGGCGGGCGGCCGTCCGGAGACCGGCATCGGCGCGGTCCCGTTAGCGGGCTCGGGGAAGGGTGCCGTCTCCTCGGGCGCTGGCCCATCGTGTTCGGCGGGCACGTCGGGCGCGAAGTCGTCGGCCGACGGGCGCGGGATCTTGGTCGTGGCGGTGCTGTCAGGGCCCGCTGCGGCGCCGGCCGCTTGGTCGTCGGTCACCGCTGGTCCCTTCCCCATCCAGTCCCCGGCAACGCTGGCCGGAGGCCCCCGCCGGGCCGCCGCCGGGAAATGACGGTGGCGTGGGGCGAACGAATTCCTCTGATCAGCGTACGTGAGGGGGCCACCCGGTCGCGGCCGGTCGGGCGGGGCGATCGGCGGTACGGCTACCGCCGCGCGCCTGCCGAGGCGCCGCCGCACAGCGGCCAGTGCGGCCTCCGCGTCGGGCACCCGGGCGGCCAGCATCACCCCGGCGATGATCGGCACCATGATCAACCCGAGCACAAGAAGCCGCAGAAGTGATCCGGCGCCGCCCCAGTTGCGGGTCAGCGACTCGAGCCCAAAAAGCTGATCGACGACGTGCGCGAGGAGGCCTGCGATCAGCGATGCGGAGATCGTCACCAGAATGGTGCGCACCACCGCAAGGCTGATGAGCCGCCCGCCGGGCGGATTCAGGCTGGCGCGCAGCAGGAAGTAGCCGACCGTGGCGCCGGCCAGGAAGCCCAACCCGTTGGCCAGCCCGAGATAGCCGGCCACCAACTCCCGGTCATCGGTCAGGTAGGGCGCGATCAGCGACGCGACGACCTTCACGGTCGTGATCACGACGATCAGCAGGATCGGAGTCCACGGTTGCTCGCGGGCGTAGAACAGCCGAAGCTGAAGCAGCACAAGGGCATACGGGATCAGCGTGAAGGCCGACAACGTGATCGCCATGCCGAGATAGCCGGCGTCGACCTCACCGAAGTTGCCGTACGCGAACAGCGCGCTGCCGATCGCGGGGCCGCCTACCGTCATCATCGCGACGATCGGAATCAGCGTCACCATCGTCAGCCGGGTCGCCAGCGACAGGTCGGCCAGTACCGCGGGGACGTCGTCGGCAGCAGCATTGCGGCTCAGCCGCGGCATCACCACCGTCAGCACCGTCACGCCGATCATGCCGAACGGCAGCATCAGCACCAGCCAGGTGTAGTTGTAGATCGCCGGGCCGGAAGCCGCTGCCGCACTGGCGATCTGGTTGCCGACGATCAAACCGATCTGGCTGATCAATACGTACAGCACCATGGCCGCCGCCATCGTGCCGAACTTCTTGAGCCGGTCGTCTATGCCCCACAGCGGACGCAGGCTGATCCGCTCCTGGCGGATCGCCACCAGCAGCACCGCGGTCTGCGCGAACACGCCAAGGGTGGTGCCGATGCCGAGCACGAGCAGCTTGGCGTTGCCCATCTCGACGGGATCGACCGAAAGTTCGCCCGGCACAAGGACGTACAGGCCTAGCGTGGCGATCGCGACGATGTTGTTGACCACCGGCGCCCAGGCCGGCGGGCCAAACACGTTGCGGGTGTTGAGGATCGCCATGAACACCGACGACAGGCCGTAGAACAACACCTGCGGCAGAAGCAGATAGGCGAATGCGGTGGTCAGTGACCGGTTGACCTGCGGGTCGCTGCCCAGCATGAGCCGAACCAGCAGGGGAGCGGCGGCCACCGACAGCAGTGTGGCCACCACGAGTAGTGCGGTGGCCAGCGTGACGAGCCGCCGCACGAACGCGGTGCCGCCGTCGGGGTCGTCGCGCTCGGCCCGTGCCAGCACCGGCACGAAGATCGCCGTGAACGTCGCCTCCAGTACCAGCGCGGCGATCAGGTTGGGCAGCTGATTGGCCACCGAGAACGCCGACGACAGCGCCGCACCGAGGATCGTGGCCAGCAGCACGATGCGGGTGAAGCCGGTGAGTCGGCTGACCAGCGTCGCGAACGCCATCCCCCACGACCGGGATACCACCGCCGCGTCGGACAGTTCCGGGCGTCCTGCCCGCCGCCGCGGGGCAGGCCCGCGGGGCAGCCGGGGCGGGGGCATACGGCGCGTCGGCGGATACGCGGTGGCGCGTGGCGGGTAGTGGCGCGGCGGCACCCTGTTGAACGGCGGTGGCTGCGGCGGACGCGGCCCACCGGCGGTGGTCACTTCTCACCGCCGGTTGACCCGGCGAGGCCTTCCCCGCCGGCAGACCGGCTCATCGCGCGCGGGGGCTCCTCGGCGTCCTTCCCGTAGGCGATCGCGACGTCGATGGGATCCGGGCGGTCGAGGTCGGCCCGGTCCGGCTGGCCGCGGAACCGGTGCCACAGCCGCCGGCCGACCAGCAGCGCCAGCACCGCACCGCCGGTCAGCGTGATGAAGAACAGCACCCGGCCGTAGGCGTTGGAGTGCACCGAGAGCCGCACCGGCTCGCCCAGCGGCAGGCCGTCGGCCGTGCGTAATGCGACGTCCACTGCGACGCGCTGGGTGAAGTGCACCTCGACCGGCACCTTCAGCGGGAGATAGCCCGGCGGCAGCACGATCGCACCCGTATCGGTCACCGACATCCCGGGCGGAGCATCGACCTGCAGCCGGACGCGGATCGGCACGGGAAGGTCGTTGCGCAACGCCAACGGCAGCGGGCTGTGCTCGGTGGCCAGCGTGTAGGAACCGCCTGGGTTCACGATCGTGACCGCGCCGAACAGGTCGTCGACGGTGTGGCCGAGGGTCGTCAGGCGCTGCTGGGCCAGCCCGTTGCGGGCGTCCGGCGGCACCGACTGGCTCAGCGCGCGCAGCAGGTCCTCGCGCAGCGGCGCGGTGTACTGCGCACCGGTCAGCCCGGTGCGCTCGTCGGCGGTAAGCGCCGACGTCAAGCCCCACAGCCGCCCTGTCGATGCGGCGATGCCTGAGACGACGCCGTCGTCGAAACGGCCGCGCGGATTGCCCAGCGCGCCGTCGGGCAGCGGGGCGAGGTCCTGCGGCGGGATGGCGTTGGCCTCGGCGATCACCGCGTTGAGCGGCCGCGGCACGGCCAGCCCTGAGTGAAGGGTGGAGGCCACTGCGGTGAGTATCGCCTGCGCGTCGTCGGGTTGCAGGTTCCAGGCCAGCGGCGGCGCCAGGATCTGGGTGCGCGGTTCGGTGTCGGGGTGCAGGCCGCGCCACAGCAGGGAACCCAGCGCGTCCTGGCGGCGGGCCACCGCCGAATCGTGTTTGACCGGGATGTCCAGCGACGGATCCAGGTACGACGGCGACGCGGGTTCGGTGCCCGCGCCTGCGAGCGCGGCACCGACGGTCGGGTCGAACGGCGCGGCGACCAGGTGCGGTGTGTACCGCAGCGGCCGGACATCCGCGGTCGCCGGCTCGCCGGTGGCGGAGTCTTGCGCGGCGGAGTTCGCGGCGCCGATCGCGACCGTCGGACCCTGCGCCGACAACAGGTCGGCGGCGGCACCGGTCAGCGGGCCATCGCCGACGAGGGTGGCGCCTCGGGCGGACGTGACCCCCAGGATCTGGTCGACGATGTCGGCGGCGCCTGTGGTGGCGGTGGCGCTCAGACCCGGATCGCCGACCCGCTGCAGCGCGTCGAGGTCGGCCTGCGAGTACGTCGTCGGCGCCACACACATCCGCTGTGCCAGCGCCTTGAGCCGATTGAGCCAGCCGACCGCCGCGTCCTGTCCCACGCCGGGATGGGTCGGTGGGGCCGGACCGGCGTCGGGAGCGTCGTTGACGACGTAGCCGCCCGTCATCGCGTTGACGGTGACCAGCAGGTCGGGGTCGACGGCCAGGCACATCGCGTTGCGCACCTCGCCGCCGGGGTCGACCGGTGGGCTGGTCGCGAAGTCGACCGCCGACAGCAGGATGTCGAGCCGGCCGCCGGGCGCCAGCGAGGTCGCGAGGTCGTCGTCGATCAACCGCACGGGTGTGGTGCCGCCGGGCGCGCCTGCCGCCAACCGTGGCCGGTCGGCCAGCGGCCACAGCATGGTCAGCCGAACGGGTTTGGAGGTGTCGGGCGCCACCACTGATGTCAGCGTGTCGGCGGCGTAGTCGGCCGCGGGCTCGGCCGGCACACCGAGCACCGGAAGCAGGAACCGGGCGTCATCGAGGCGGGCGGGAGCGCCGTAGTCGGGGGTGCCGTTGACGTTGACCATCACCGGGTACACCCCAGGCTCGTCGATGTGCAGCGACGGCAGCTCCGCCGAGCGGAGCGGATAGACGAGGTCGAACGGAACGTCTTGTCCGCGAAGCAATTCCGGTGCGGCGGTGATGAAGTCGGCGACGGGCTCGTATTGGTCGACGTTGCCGGTGAGATTCGTGCGCAGACCGGCCGACGACGTGACGGTGGCGGCGTGCTCGAGGCGCACCATCACGTCGCGCACCGGGCGGTCACCGACGTTGATGATCGATCCGCTCACCGTGACGACCGGCTCACTGGTGGTGGTGACCACCTCCGGGGTGATGCGGTCGATGCGCACCTGCAGGAACGGCACCGCGCCCGGCTCACCCGCGGCGGCGTGGGGGAGCGCTGTGGGGGCTGCGATCAGCGTCAGCAGCGTCAGGGCGGCGAACAGACGCGCCAGCACCGCGGCCGCCCTCACGGCCCTTGTCCGCAGCCGTTCGTCCGGCGAGATGTCTGTTCGTCGGGACGACGGTTGCGGGTATGCGAGTGCGTCTGGGCGCGCCGCCGCGGCGAGGTCCGCGGTAGCGGCGGCAGTGCGGCGGGCCCGTCCGCATGCAGCTTGTCGATCAGCTCACCGGCGACCTCGGCCAGCCGGCGTTCGTCGGCGTAGGCCAGCCGCGACGGCAACTCCTTGAGAGGCACCCACGCCACTTCGCTGACTTCGAGGTCTTCGTCGGAAAGCTCGCCGCCGAGGAACCGCATCAAATAGTGGTGCACCGTCTTGTGCACGCGGCGGCCCTCGGTGACGAACCAGTAGTCGATGCTGCCGAGGGCGGCCAGCACACTGCCCTGGATGCCGGTCTCCTCGGCGACCTCACGGATCGCGGTTTGTTCTGCGGTTTCACCGAGTTCGATGTGCCCCTTGGGCAGCGACCACAGCATCCGGCCGCGCCGGTCGATGCGTCCGATCAGGGCGGCGACCTGAGTATCCTTGGGCCCGTCGATGCCGTCGATCACGAGCCCGCCCGCTGAGGTTTCATGCACCGTGCGCATCCGATCGGCGGGCCGGCGCGGGCGGGATTTCTGCGGTTTGTTCTGGGCGTTCGGCTGGTCGTTTTTGGCGTGCACCGCGTTGTTGTTGCGGTGCTCGGTGGACTCAGGCGGACCGGCCGCGCGTCGCCCGCGACGTCGCCCCCGGCGCCGTCGTGGTTTGGCCTGCTCGCCGTCCGACACCCAAGCGATAGTAGCTGCCACGAACATTCGCTCCCGCCGCACTCACCGGTCGTGACTGAGCCGTTGCACATTAGGCTGTCCGAACGTGCCCAACTCTGCTGCCGATGCCGAACTGCTGGCCGCCGCGCAGGTTGCGCTGAACCAGCACGGCGCGGTGCTGCGTGAACTCGGCCGGCTATTCGCTGACGCGGGACACCAGCTGTATCTCGTGGGCGGCAGTGTGCGCGACGCGCTGCTGGGCCGCCTGGGCAATGACCTGGATTTCACCACCGATGCCCGGCCCGAGCAGATGCAGAAGTTGCTGCGGTCGTGGGCCGACGCGTTATGGGACACCGGCATCGAATTCGGCACGGTCGGCGTCGGTAAGGACGGCGACCGCCTGGAGATCACCACGTTCCGCGCCGATACCTACGATCAGGTGTCGCGCAATCCGGAGGTGCGTTTCGGCGATCGCCTCGACGACGATCTGGTGCGCCGCGACTTCACCGTCAACGCGATGGCGGTGCGCATCACGCCCGACGGTGCTGGCGAATTCCTTGATCCCCTAGGCGGTTTGGCGGCGCTGCACGCGAGGGTGCTGGACACGCCGTCGGCGCCAGAGGTGTCGTTTGGCGACGACCCGCTGCGGATGCTGCGTGCGGCGCGGTTCGTCTCGCAGCTCGAGTTCACCGTCCCGCCTCGGGTGCTGACGGCCCTCCTGGAGATGGCGCCGCAACTGGGCCGCATCACCGCGGAGCGCGTCGCCGCCGAACTGGACAAGCTGCTGCTGGGCGCGGACCCGGTGGCCGGCATCGATCTGATGGTGCAGACCGGGCTGGGCGATGTGGTGCTGCCCGAGGTCGGCGCGATGCGGATGGCCATCGACGAACACCATCAGCACAAGGACGTTTACTGGCATTCGCTGACGGTGTTGCGTCAGGCCATCGATCTGGAGGACGACGGGCCCGATCTGGTGCTGCGGTGGGCTGCGCTGCTGCACGACATCGGCAAGCCGGCCACCCGCAAGCACGAGCCCGACGGCGGGGTGAGCTTCCATCACCACGAGGTCGTCGGCGCGAAGATGGTCCGCAAGCGGATGCGGGCGCTGCGCTACTCCAAGCAGATGATCGACGACGTGTCGCAGCTGGTGTACCTGCATCTGCGGTTCCACGGGTACGGCGACGGCCGGTGGACCGATTCGGCAGTGCGCCGGTACGTCGCCGACGCCGGACCGTTGTTGCCGAGGCTGCACAAGCTGGTGCGCGCCGATTGCACTACACGTAACAAGCGCCGCGCGGCGCGGCTGCAGGCGAACTACGACGACCTGGAGAAGCGGATCGAGGAACTGGCCGCCAAGGAGGATCTCGCGCGGGTGCGACCGGATCTCGACGGCAACGAGATCATGGCCATCCTCGGCATCCCGGCCGGTCCCGAAGTGGGTGAGGCGTGGCGGTATCTGAAGGAAATCCGGTTGGACCGCGGGCCTTTGGACCACGACGAGGCCGTCGACGAGCTGAGGAAGTGGTGGAACTCCCGGGGCCAGCGCAACGTCTGATACGCCATGGAGTACTGCCTTGGCGACGCGGACGGCTCGGCGACGATCTGGACCGCCGACCCCAACACCGATGTGGACGGCGACGGCTCGCTGGACGCAGTCGGCCTGGACTTCGATGGTGACGGTCTGCTCGACGACGCGATGGCCGATATCGACGGTGACGGTGTGGCCGACCACACGGTGCTGGATGTCGACAACGACGGCCACCCGGAAGCGTTCTTCACCGACGACGGCACCGGCACATGGGCGGTCAGCGTCGACAGGGCGGGACAAGTGCGGTGGTTCGGTCTTGACGGCGTCGAGCACACCGGGGGACCGGTGGTGGATGTCGACGCCGACGGGCAGAACGACGACCGGTTGACCGATACCGACGGCAACGGGCTCGCTGACCGCGCGCTCTCCGGCGACGTGGCATATGTCGACACCGACGGCGACGGCCGGTGGGACGTCAAGCTCGCCGACTCCGACGGAGATGGTAAGGCCGACGCCGCCACCGAGCTATAGCTGATCCTGACGTCTTCGCGGACGTGAGACGACTCTGATGCCGCGATACAGCGCGAAGCCCGGCTCACCCAC
>JBKOYU010000426.1:0-7292 GCA_046725575.1 Actinomycetota bacterium
GGCGAGGGCTGGGGGAGAAGGCCTGTCGGATAACCGATGAGTGCGACGACGACGACGGGGACCATCTGCCACAGATACAGGGCCATCACGTTCTTGTTAGCCACTGCCAGCAGCCGTCGCCGGCGTGACCGCCCCAGCCAGCGTGTCGCGGCGGGAGCCGCGGCGATCAGGAGCCCGGCTTGTGCCGTGGCGAACGCGAACAACGCCAAAGTCGGCGGAAAGTTATTCTGTGCGGGCGCACCGGGCGCCCCGACCATGCTGATCGGGTAGCACCGCAAGAAGAGCAGCATCGCCATCACTGTGGCGGCCGCAGTGGCCAGCAGCACCGACCGCCGCCCACGCAATTCCCCACGGCGCCAACAGATGCCGAATTGATACACCGCCCCCCAACACAGCAGATAGTTCGCCCAGCCGATGCTCGGCACGGCTCGCGCTGCACCGTCGACGGCGAAAACGGCAAGCGCCAGGACGGCGGGCACCATCAGCCCCCATCTTTGATCAGCCTTCACCGCGACCGGTGTCAGCGCCACCACGACGAGATAGATGGGCACAAACCATAGATGCATGGCGATCGCCCATGCCCCGAACGACAACGATGAGCGTCCGATACTGAGCCTGCCCAGTAAGGCGATCAGTGCCAGCGCCACCGCGACGTATACCGTGGTCGGCCCGAGTATCACCCCCAGCCTGTGGCGCAGCCAATCCGGCCATCGTCGGCCACCGGCGTCACGCCACCGACTCCAGGAAACGGCACTGGCGTAACCGCCAACCAGAAAGAACACCGGTACAACCTGGAACACCAAGGTCAGCCACTGCGTCCACGGCAGTACGTCCAAGGGATAGTCGTTGCCAAAGCTGCCGTCGCGGAAGGTCACCGCCGAGACAAGCCAGTGGCCGATCACGACAATCACCACGGCGACGACCCGGTAAAAGTCGGCGGACAACTCGCGGGTCGACACCGCAGCGGCTCTTCCATCAGCGGGCGCACCGGCCGACGAATGAGCCCGATCACCCATCATGCCCGGCCCTCTCGTGAATGCCCGTAGATACTCGAGACTATCGGCCGAGCGAAGCATGATAGGCGTCACGCTCCTCGCACGATGTACATCATGTGAGTGCGGAGATTTCTTCCCGCACCGGCGCATCCCAGTCGATGGTGAAGCTCTGCTCGGCGGCCATTGTCTTTTCGATGTTCATCGTCGCGACCATGACCGGCAGCATCAGGCGCATCATCCGCCGAGCGATCGGGCCGGGGGCCTTGGCGGCGCTGATGCGGGCGCCGCGGGCGGCGATTCTCTCAACCCGTGGCCGGCGCAGCCGCTCGTAGGCGGCGAACGCCGACGACGCATCGGGCATGTCGCGCAGGCAGCGGGCCAGCTGGATCGCGCTCTCCATCGCGAGCGAGGCACCTTGCCCGGTGCTGTTGGACGGCGCGTGCACCGCGTCGCCGACGAGCACCATGCGGTGGCGATGCCAATGGGGAACCGGCGGCATGATGTGCAGGCCGCCGACGGCCTGCAGGGCCTCGTTGGAGGTTTCTGTGGCCAGCCGAGCGCCCGGTACGTCGTTGGCGTAGGTGGTGCGCAGTGTTTGCAGCCAGTCCTCGGCCGGCACAGCGCGGGCCTCCTTCAGGGTGAGGTATTGCGGTGACGGCAGATTCGCGCCCCAGCCGATGCGGCCGTCGGGCCGCTTCCAGTACAGGTAGTAAGCATGCTTGCCGAACGCGAACGTCATCGCGCCCGGCTCCAGTGCAGCGGTGTCGGGAGCATCGTCGGCGAGCCCCTCGAACCCGAGCAGACCGAGGTAGCACGCGCCCGGCGCGTTCGGATCGATGAGCCTACGCACCGTCGAGTGCACGCCGTCGGCCCCGATCAGCACGTCGGCGCTGGCGCTGCTGCCGTCGGCGAAGTGCGCGGTAACACCATCCGAATGTTCGTCGACGCGAAACAGCTTCTTGGCGTCGTGGATTCGCACACCGGCTCGCTCGGCCCGGTCGCGAAGGATGCGATGTAGTGCGCCGCGGTCGATGAGCTGACGCGGCCCAAGTCCCTGCGGCGTCGGCATATCGCGACCGGGCTTGCTGGCGATCGACATGACCGAGCGGGTGATCGGGATGGCCGCCGCGCGCACGGCGTCATCGGCGCCGACGATCCCGAGGGCGGCGAGGCCGTTCGGCTCGAGTGCGAGGGAGCCACCAATCCCGTTGGCCGAGGCCGGATCCGATGCCCGCGCCTCACAGACGGCGGCCTCGATGCCTGCCATCGTCAGCGCGGTGGCGGCGACCGGCCCGGCAATTCCGCCACCGATCACGAGAGCACTCTGTGCTGCGGGCATGGTGTCTCCTTACTTCTCCAGTTGGGCGAATTCAGATGGCATTTGGCCGGTTTCATGGAACTCTTGCCATGCGTCGAGATGCGGGAAGGTGCCGGCTGTCAGTTCGTCGAGCAGCGACCGCGTCCAGTCAGCCTCGGCTCGCGTCATCGCGATCCGGTATTCGTCTTCGATCAGGAACAGCCGCGGTATGCCCGAGGCCTCCTTGAGCTGGGCCCTCAACGCCTCGACCGACTCCGTGAGCCGGTCCAGCCGCCTGCGCAGCAGATCGATGACGTCCTGCGGGGTGAGCACCGCCAGGACGGACAGGCCCGCGATGAATCGGGTGTGTTCGTCCTCCGGCTCGGCGATCAGTTCGCGGGTCCAGGCGACGAGTTCGTCCCGTCCGGCGTCGGTGATCTGGTACACCGTGCGCTCGGGCCGGGCCCCCTGGCGGGTGACACCGATCGATTCGAGGTAGCCGTTGCGCTCCAGGTTCTGCACGACCGTGTAGAGCGACCCCCACTTGATGTCCATGTCGCGGTCCTTGCCGCGGGCCCGCATCACCGACGCCATCTCGTAGCGGTGCATCGGCCGTTGCACGACCGTGGCGAGCACCGCGAGCGCCATCAGGTTCGCGACCCTGCGCTTTTCGGCCATGACAACTCCTCGTTCACGAATACTCGTAGCCGAATATACGTAGCCGAGTATTGCGGACACAAGGTGGTAACGACCTTGACATCACATCGAACAAGAGTTCGAATGGATTCGTGCGGTGGGACGGCCAGGGCGTGAGCGTCGACGACGGCGCGCTGCCTGGCCTGCAGCGCATCGGCTTCATCCGAACGGTCCGCACCCCGCAGTTCGAAGGCATCACGTTCCACGAGGTGCTGTGCAAGTCCGCGTTGAACAAGGTGCCCAACGCGGCGATGCTGCCGTTTCGCTACACCGTCAACGGCTACCGCGGGTGTTCCCACGCCTGTCGCTACTGCTTCGCGCGGCCCACCCATGAGTACCTCGAGCTGGACTGCGGCACCGACTTCGACACCCAGATCGTGGTCAAGACCAACGTCGCCGAGGTGTTGCGTCGCGAGCTACATCGGCCGTCGTGGCAGCGGGAGACCGTCGCGCTGGGCACCAACACCGACCCCTATCAACGGGCCGAGGGCCGCTACGTGCTGATGCCAGGCATCATCGGCGCACTGGCCGAATCCGGCACACCGTTTTCCATCCTCACCAAGGGCACGCTGCTGCGGCGCGATCTGCCCCTCATCACCGAGGCGGCCAAGACCGTCGACGTGAGCGTCGCGGTGTCGCTGGCGGTCGGCGATCCCGAACTGCACAAGGACGTCGAGCCGGGCACGCCGTCGCCGCAGGCACGGCTCGGGTTGATCTCGGCCATTCGTGACGCCGGCCTTGGCTGTCACGTCATGGTCGCGCCGGTGCTGCCGCGATTGACCGACTCGGTCGAGCACCTCGATGGGCTGCTGGCCCAGATCGCCGCGGCCGGTGCGACGGGTGTGACGGTGTTCGGCCTGCATCTGCGCGGCTCGACCCGCGGGTGGTTCATGGGCTGGTTGGCGAAATCGCACCCGGAGCTGGTGGGGGAGTACCGCGAGTTGTACAGGCGCGGAGCGTATCTCCCCTCGGACTACAAGAACATGCTGCACGACCGGGTGACGCCGTTGGTGGCCAAATACGGTCTGGCACCCGACCGCCGCTCTTTCAGAACGACTGAGGCCCCGGCGGTTCCGCCCGTCGAGGCCCTGCAGCCGACGTTGTTCTAGGTTCGCTTGGTGAGGGCGAGATCCGCGAATCGCGGCACTGTCTGGCCGCGGCGGGCCGCCTCGGGGTCCAGCCGCTTGTTCAGCCGGCGCCCGGCCGAGAGCATATAGATCGTCCGGCGGATCGCATTCTTCGGCACGATGAAATCGTTGAGTGTCCGCTGCGCCTCGAAATCGACTGTGCCGTCGGCATTCACGTGAGACCGACCGCGCAGTGCATTTGGTGGCGGCTCCCTCCACCTCGGTGTTGGCCGCCACCGCCCGTTTGACCGTCGCTACCGCCGGTGCCCGGATTGCCTGCCGCACCAGTCTTGCCGCGGCCGCCAAATTCTCCGCGACCACCCGTATCTTGAGTGCCGCGGGGACGATCAACACGACCGGTGTGGCTAGGGCCGTCCGAACCCGAAGTGTTACCGACCTCTCTGCTATTGCTGCCGTCGGTGCTCGGGTAGCAGATGACCCACCGGTGCAAGGAATTACGTGCCTCAGCTCTTGTTTCGCTTGACCTGATTGAACGGCACACCGCGGTCCGCGGCGTACTCCCGCGGAAAGCCCAGCACCCGTTCGCCGATGATGTTGCGCGCGATCTCGGTGGTGCCGCCACCGAGGGCCGCGGTCTGCCGCGACAGGTATCGCTCGCCGTAGCGGATCAAGTCGTTGTCAACGTCGACCACGCCCGAACTCCCGGTGATCGCCAGCGCGGTGTCGAACTCGAGATGATGGGTCTCCGCGTGTGTGACGCGGATGATCGAGCCTGCCGCCGGGGGCAGAGAGCCGTCGAGCACACCGTGGTACACGTGGTCGATGAGCTGCTCGCGCACCGCCCGGTGCACCAGCGCACGGCCCGCCAGCTGGCGGGCGTGCTCGTTGTCGGCCTGACCCGTCTTCTCCAACAGCTCGACGTAGTCAATGGGCATATCGGTCTTACCCTCGGCGCCAACGCCACTGGCGAACTCCGAGCCGCCGCCGACCGCGCGCCGCTCGTGGTAAAGCTGTCGTGACGCCACGTGCCAGCCTTCGTTGACTTCGCCGACGACCGCGTCGTCACCGAGCTCGAGGTTGTCGAAGAACTCCTCGCAGAACTCGACCGACCCGTTGACCTGCTTGATGCGCCGCAACGTGATGCCCGGGCTGTTGATGGGCACCAGGAACATCGTCAGGCCTTCGTGCTTGGGCACATCCCAGTCGGTGCGAGCGAGCATCAGCCCGTAGTCGGCCGCGAACGCGCTGGTGCTCCACGTCTTGGCGCCATTGATCACCCACTTGTTGCCGACTCGGTCCGCCCGGGTGATGACGCCGGCCAGATCCGATCCGCCGCTGGGCTCGGACAACAGCTGCACGAGCACCTCGTCGCCACGCAGCGAGCCCGAAATATGTTGACGCTTCTGTTCTTCCGATCCGGTATCGAGAATGGTCGCAGCACAAATGGTGAATGTCGGCGTGTTGAGGATGATCGGCATCTCATAGCCGCGCGACTCGTTGTCGAACGCCTTCTGATAGGCGATCGGCAGGCCTCGACCGCCGTACTCGCGCGGGAAGCAGATACCGGCGAATCCGCCTTCGTAGAGCTTCTTCTGCAGTTCGCGGGCCCGCAGCCACGGCGCCTCTTCACCCCGGTCCGCCTCCGGCGGATTCGCCGGATCGATGCGCGGCATGTTGTCGGCCAGCCACGCCCGGGCACGCGCGGCGAACTCTTCGACTGATTCCGTAGTTTCGGTCGGCACCGACGTGGTCTCGGTCATGACGCGGGCTCCAGCTCCTTGGTGAGGTCATAGACCCGCAGGTTGTGGTCTTCGGGCGTGCCGAACATCGAGCGGTACAACGTGACTCGGCGCAGAAACAGATGCAAGTCGTGCTCCCACGTCACCCCAATACCGCCGTGCAGCTGCACACAGTCCTGCAGCATGCCCGGAGCTTGTTCTCCGATATAGGATTTCGCGACGCTGACGGCCATGTCGGCGCCCGGCGAACGCGCCGCCACCTCCGCCACCGCGGCGTTTGTAGTGGCGCGGCAGGCCTCGAACCAAATCTTCAGGTCGGCGTACTTGTGTTTGAGCGCCTGGTAGGAGCCAATCGGACGGCCGAAGGAATGGCGGTCGAATCCCCACTGGATGGTGAAGTCCAGCACGGTTTCCAGGATGCCGACGATCTCTGCGCACTGAAGTATCAGCGCGATCTGGCTCTGGCGCGCGATGAGGCCTGCGGTCTGCTCAGCCGTGCCGACCACCACGGACGGGTCGAGCTCGACCCCGTCGAAATGCACGCGGGCATAGCTCTTGACCATGTCGATCGAACGCTGCGGCTCAACACGAACCCCGGGCGCGTCCGTCGGCACCACGAACTGGCGCACGGCACCCTCGGACTGCGCGACAACCAACAGCACCGCGCTCTCGGCGCCCGCCTCGACGCGGTCCTTCACGCCGTCGATGCGATAGCCGTTCTCCGTCGGCGTTGCCGTAACCCCGGCGTCGAGGGGTGACCACGGCTTGCCCGGTTCGTAAACCGCCCACGAAGCGACGACCTCACCCGAGACCAGGGATTCGATTGTCGTCTCGTGGTTTTCGGGCGCATCGGCCAGACCGGCCAGCACGGTGCTGACCGGGTGTAGCGGCCCCGGCGCGACGGTCTTGCCGGCCAGCTCGGCGACCAGCGCCAAGTCTTTGACACCGTCGCCGGACACGCTGCCGCCGCCGAGATCCTCCGGGACCAGCAGGCTCGTCCAGCCCAGCTCGGCGGCACGACGCCACCAGTCGGCCTCGAAAGAGGTGCCGGCCGCATGGAGTTCACGCAGCCGGCTCAGCGAGGCTTCCTTCTCGAGGAACGACTGGGTCGTCGATGCGAACAGCAGCCGTTCTGGGTTTGCGTCGTCGATCATGTAATCGGTTCAGCCTCTTCGAGGTTGCCCCCCCCCCCCCCCCCCCCCTGCCGGGTTTCCAGCGCGCTCCACGCAGCCGAAACGGTCAGGCGAGGACGAGTTCGGGCACGTCGGGGTTGTGGACGATCTTGTTGGGTACCTTGAACAGGTCGATCATGTTGCCGCCCATGACCTTTCGCTGGCCCTCCTCATCGAGACCCTGCAGGTCGTCGATGAGTTTCGTCGGCTCGGCCAAACCCTCGGGGTGCGGCCAGTCGGAACCGAAGATCACCCTGTCGACGCCGCAGAGCTCGGCCATCGCGGCGAAATCGTCCTCCCAGAAC
>JBKOYU010000727.1:0-5717 GCA_046725575.1 Actinomycetota bacterium
TGTTGCAGATGTGACAAAAGGGACTTCTGGGGCTGGTGTTACGGCGCGCCTCCGCCGGATATCCGCAGTTCCTCGACAGAATCTGCCCATGAAGATGTCAGCGCTGCTATCTCGTACTGCCAACTCACGGCCGGGCATCACCGGCACCGCCCGAGTTGACCGCGACATCGATCGGCTGCTGCGGCGGGTCACCCCCGGTGACATCGTCGTCATTGACGCTCTGGACCTGGACCGGATCACGGCTGACGCGCTCGTCGAGGCCAACGTCGCCGCGGTCGTCAACGCGTCGCCGTCGATCTCCGGCCGCTATCCCAACCTCGGGCCGGAGGTGCTCGTCGCCAACGGTGTCACGCTGATCGACGACACCGGCCCCGAGGTGTTCAAGAAGGTCAAGGACGGCGCACGTGTGCGACTCCACGAGGGCGGCGTGTACTCCGGCGATCGTCGGCTGATCCTCGGCACCGAGCGCACCGACCATGAGATCCACGAATTGATGCACGAGGCCAAGAGCGGCCTCGTCGCTCACCTCGAGGCGTTCGCAGGCAACACGATCGAGTTCATTCGCAGTGAGAGCCCGCTGCTGATCGACGGCATCGGCATTCCCGACATCGACGTCGACGTCAACCGCAGGCACGTCGTGATCGTCGCCGAGGACCTCAGCGCCGCCGCCGACCTGAAGGCGCTCAAGCCGTTCATCAAGGAATACCAACCGGTGCTGGTCGGCGTCGGCACTGGCGCCGACGTGCTCCGCAAGGCGGGCTATCGGCCGCAGCTCATCGTCGGTGATCCCGACAAGATCAGCGCCGAGACGCTGCGATGCGGCGCCCAGGTGGTACTGCCGGCCGACGCCGACGGCCACGCGGCCGGCCTCGAACGGATCCAGGACCTGGGCGTCGGGGCGATGACGTTCCCCGCAGCAGGCTCGGCCGCGGATCTGGCGCTTCTGCTGTGTGATCACCACGGCGCCGCGTTGATCGTCACCGCCGGCCACAACGCCAGCATCGAGGAGTTCTTCGACCGGTCGCGGCAGCAGAGCAACCCGTCGACCTTCCTGACTCGGCTCAAGGTCGGCGAGAAGCTGGTGGACGCCAAGGCTGTCGCGACGCTGTACCGCAGCAGGGTGTCCGGCGGGGCGATCGCGCTGCTGGTGCTGGCGATGCTGGTCGCGGTGATCGCGGCGCTGTGGGTGTCGCGCACCGACGCCGCGGTGCTCGATTGGATCGTCGACTACTGGAATCGGTTCTCACTCTGGGTCCAGGGCTGGGTCACCTAGGGGTAATCATGATTTCTTTACGCACACACGCGATTTCGCTCGCGGCGGTGTTCCTCGCGCTGGCCATTGGGGTGGCGCTTGGTTCGGGGCTGCTGTCCAACACGTTGCTGTCCGGTCTGCGCGATGACAAACACGAACTGCAGAACCAGATCAACACGCTCACCGACGACAAAAACGGGCTGAACGAAAAGCTCAACGCCGCAGGCGAATTCGATGCACAAATGTCGCCGCGCATCCTGCACGATGCCTTGGCCGGCAAGTCGGTGGTGGTGTTTCGCACCCCCGACGCCACCGACGACGACGTCGACGCGTTGTCTCGGACGGTGGGGCACGCCGGTGGAACGGTCACCGGGACAGTGGCGTTGACGCAGGAGTTCGTGGACGCCAACTCCGCGGAGAAGCTGCTGTCGGTGGTGAACTCGCCGATCGTGCCCGCCGGAGCGCAGCTGAGCACCACCTCGGTGGATCAGGGATCCCAGGCCGGCGATCTGTTGGGAATCGCCCTGCTGATCAACAAGGCTCCGAAGGTTCAGGTGGTCGACGACGCCCAGCGCGACACCGTGCTGGCGGCACTGCGCGAGACCGGCTTTGTGACGTATGGCACCCAGCACATCGGTCCCGCCAACACCGCGCTGATCGTCACCGGCGGGGGACTGGCCGACGGCGCAGGCAACCAGGGCGCGACCGTCGCGAGGTTCGCGGCGGGCCTGGCCCCGCACGGCTCGGGAGTTGTCGTCGCAGGACGCGACGGGTCCGCATCCGGGACCGCCGCCGTGGCCGTGACCAGGTCCGACGCCGGGCTCAGCGCCGCGGTCAGCACCGTCGACGACGTCGACGCCGAGTCCGGCCGGATCACCACCGTGCTGGCGCTGGGCGACCTGCTCAACGGCGGGCGGCCCGGTCAGTACGGCGTCGGCCAGGGCGCCTCATCGGTAACGCTGCCGCAATAGTCCCGTGGCACGCGGGGGCCCAGCCAGTGGCGTGTCAGCGACGGCTTGTCGGCGTCGGTGTTAAGGTGGGGTTCCGTGGGTCGGCAGGCCCCAAGCTAGGAATTCCCCTAGAAAAGTAAGCCCTGCCCGTCGTCACGGAGGTTGCTCTTGCCAGCGTTACGCAAGCACCCGCAAACCGCCACCAAGCACCTCTTCGTAACGGGCGGCGTGGTTTCCTCACTCGGCAAGGGCCTGACAGCGTCCAGCCTCGGTCAGTTGCTGACGGCGCGGGGCTTGCAGGTGACGATGCAGAAGCTCGACCCCTACCTCAACGTCGACCCGGGCACCATGAACCCGTTCCAGCACGGCGAGGTCTTCGTCACCGAGGACGGCGCCGAGACCGACCTTGATGTCGGGCACTACGAGCGCTTCCTCGACCGCAATCTGTCGGGTTCGGCCAATGTCACGACGGGACAAGTGTATTCGTCGGTGATCGCCAAGGAGCGTCGCGGCGAGTACCTCGGCGACACCGTCCAGGTCATCCCGCACATCACCGACGAGATCAAGAGCCGTGTCCTGGCGATGGCCGCACCGGATGCCGACGGCAACCGGCCCGACGTCGTGATCACCGAAATCGGTGGCACCGTGGGCGATATCGAATCCCTACCCTTCCTCGAAGCCGCACGGCAAGTCCGGCACGAGGTCGGCCGGGAGAACTGCTTTTTCCTGCACTGCTCCCTGGTGCCCTACATGGCGCCGTCGGGTGAACTCAAGACCAAGCCCACCCAGCACTCGGTGGCGGCGCTGCGCAGCATCGGTATCACCCCGGATGCGCTGATCCTGCGCTGCGATCGCGATGTGCCCGAGCCGCTGAAGAACAAGATCGCGCTGATGTGCGACGTCGACATCGACGGCGTGATCTCGACTCCCGACGCGCCATCGATCTACGACATTCCCAAGGTGCTGCACCGGGAAGAACTCGACGCCTACGTGGTGCGCCGGCTGAACCTGCCGTTCCGCGACGTCGACTGGACCCAGTGGAACGACCTCCTCGAGCGTGTGCACGAGCCGCAGGAGACGGTGCGGATCGCCTTGGTGGGCAAGTACATTGACCTCTCCGACGCCTATCTGTCGGTGGCCGAGGCGCTGCGAGCTGGCGGCTTCAAGCACCGCGCGAAGGTCGAGATGCGTTGGGTGGCATCGGATGACTGTGAAAACGAAACCGGCGCAGCCGCCGCGCTGAGCGATGTGCACGGTGTGCTGATTCCCGGTGGCTTCGGCATTCGCGGCATCGAGGGCAAGATCGGCGCCATCTCCTATGCCCGCAAGCGGGGGTTGCCGGTCCTCGGCCTGTGCCTCGGGTTGCAGTGCATCGTCATCGAGGCGGCCCGTTCGGTCGGGCTCACGGAGGCCAACTCCGCGGAGTTCGATCCGAAGACACCGGATCCGGTGATCTCGACGATGGCCGACCAACGCGACGCGGTCGCCGGCGAAGCCGACCTGGGCGGCACCATGCGGCTGGGCGCCTATCCGGCCGTGCTGGAGCCGGGTTCGATTGTGGCGCAGGCATATGAGACCACCGAGGTGTCCGAGCGGCACCGTCACCGCTATGAGGTGAACAACGAATACCGCGACCGCGTCGCCAAAAGCGGGCTGAAGTTCTCCGGCACCTCACCGGACGGGCATCTGGTCGAGTTCGTCGAGTACGCCGCCGATGTCCATCCGTTCATCGTCGGCACCCAGGCGCACCCGGAGCTCAAGAGCCGGCCCACCCGGCCGCATCCGTTGTTCGTCGCGTTCATCGGCGCATCACTGGACTACAAGGCCGAGGAACGATTGCCGGGCATGGACATTCCCGAGCAGCGGTCGAACGGAGTCGAGCATCCCGACAACGTCGCGCAACTGCTGCAAGAACCCGCGGCCCGTGGCTGAACACGAGTTCGAGACGGTCAACTCCGAAACTCTCTACGTCGGAAAGATTTTCGCCCTCCGCGTAGACGACGTGCGCATGCCCCACGGCAACATCGCGAAGCGGGAAGTAATCGAGCACTTTGGTGCGGTCGCCGTCCTCGCGATGGACGAGGCCAAGAACGTCGTCATGGTCTACCAATACCGCCATCCTGTCGGCCGACGGTTGTGGGAACTGCCTGCGGGTCTGCTGGACCTTAGCGGCGAACCGCCGCACATCACCGCTGCCCGCGAACTCAAAGAAGAGGCTGGGCTGGAGGCCACCGAGTGGCGGGTCCTGGTCGACCTGGTGTCAGCGCCGGGCTTCAGCGACGAAAGTGTGCGGGTGTACCTCGCGACCGGGATCACCGATGTCGGACGCCCGGACGCCCACGACGAAGAAGCCGACCTGCAGGTGAAGTGGTTTTCCCTCGAGCAGGCCAGGCGCATGGTGCTGGACGGCAAAATCGTCAATTCCATTGCGATAGCAGGCATTCTGGCCGCGCACGACGTCGAGGACCCGTCGTCGCTTCGCCCCGTCGACGCCCCATGGATCGACAGGTCCAAGGCCTTCGCCGCTCGACAGGCGCACAAATGACTGCGTCGTCTGCTCTTCGCGCAAGCGGTCCCCCGCAAGCGGGCGGTGCCCCCACATCGGCCTTCCGCACTACCCTTGACGACCAATTGCAGGGCTACCTCGACCACCTGACCATCGAACGCGGGGTGGCCGCCAACACCTTGAGCTCCTACCGGCGTGACCTCCGTCGCTACGCCGAGCACCTAACTGCGCGGGGCATCGACGATCTGTCGAAGGTCACCGAAACCGACGTCAGCGACTTCCTGGTGTCGCTGCGTCGCGGCGATCCCGACACGAAAACCACACCGCTGTCGGCGGTTTCGGCGGCCCGTGCGGTGGTCGCCGTGCGAGGGCTGCACCGCTTCGCGGTCTCTGAGGGCCTCACCGAGGTCGACGTGGCGCGGGAGGTCAAGCCGCCGACTCCGAGCAGGCGGCTGCCCAAGAGCCTGACCATCGACGAGGTGCTGGCCCTGCTGGACGGCGCCGGCGGTGACAGCGAGGCCGACGGTCCGCTGACCCTGCGCAACCGCGCGCTGCTCGAGTTGCTGTATTCGACGGGCGCTCGGATCTCCGAGGCGGTCGGGCTCGACCTCGACGACATCGACACCCACGCCCGGTCGGTGCTGCTGCGCGGCAAGGGCGGCAAGCAGCGGCTGGTGCCGATCGGTCGGCCCGCCGTCACGGCGCTCGACACCTATCTGGTGCGTGGCCGTCCCGATCTGGCTCGTCGTGGCCGCGGCACGCCCGCGATCTTCCTCAACGCCCGCGGTGGGCGGCTGTCGCGGCAGAGTGCGTGGCAGGTGCTGCAGGACGCCGCCGAACGGGCCGGCATCAAGGCGGCGGTGTCGCCGCACGTGTTGCGGCACTCCTTCGCCACCCATCTGCTGGACGGCGGCGCCGACGTCCGCGTGGTGCAGGAGCTGCTCGGGCACGCGTCGGTGACGACGACGCAGATCTACACGATGGTGACGGTGCACGCGCTGCGAGAGGT
>JBKOYU010000131.1:0-3146 GCA_046725575.1 Actinomycetota bacterium
CCTTGGTGGTCTGATGGGTGCCGGCGCGATCGCGCTGCACATGCCGAGGGTCACACATCTGCTGATCGCCGGCGTCGTGTTCAGCGCCGTGGTGGTGATCGCCTACCCGTATTTGTTGTGCGGCCCCGATCACGACGACCATCCGTCGGCGCGGTCGGCAAGTTCGCGAGGCGCGGGCATCGCGGTGTACGCGACCTTGGTAGCCCTCGTGGTGATCGCGGTCGCGGGCGCGACGGTCGAGGATGCCGGAAGTTCTTGGGCCACACTGTATTTGCGTGACAGTCTGGGCGCGCCGGGAGCGGTGGCGGTGTTCGGCTACGTCGCACTGGTCGGGTTTATGTTCATCGGCAGGATGGTCGGCGACCGAATGGTGGACCGCTTCGGCGAGCGCGCCGTGGTGCGGGCTGGCGGATTCGTCGCCGCCGCCGGGATGGGCGCCGCGCTGGCATTTCCGAGTGTGCCCGGCACGATCGCGGGGTTCGCTGCCGCGGGGGCGGGTGTCGCGACGCTGATACCGGCCGCCATGCACGGCGCCGATCAGTTGCCCGGCATGCGGCCCGGAACGGGCCTGACGGCGGTGACGTGGCTGATGCGGGTCGGCTTCTTCGGCGCGCCGTTGCTTGTCGGCGTCGTCGCGGACGCGACGAGCCTACGGGTCGGGTTGCTGTCCGTTCCGGTCTCCGGTCTGGTGGTGATGACGCTCGCCGGTGCGCTCAGTGGACGGCGCCTGCCATCTCGATCGTGAGCACGCCCGCCACGATGAACCCGATGCCGAGGATCATCACCCAGGTGAGCGGTTCGGCGAACAGGTATCGGGCGATGACGGCGACCAGTGCGACGCCGCACGCGGTCCACACGCCGTAGGCGATGCCGACCGGCATGCCCAGCGACAGCGACAGCCAGAGCAGATAAAAGCACACGAGATAACCCGTGACCACGGGCGCAATCCATGCCTTTTTGCGGAACCCGTCGGACGCGCGCAGCGACAGCGTCGCGAATACCTCGACGAGGATCGCGCCGGCCAGCGCCAGCCACATCACGATTCGTCCGCGGCGGCACGCTGAGAGCCGAACTCAACGAGCAGCACGCCGGCGATGATCAGCGCGATGCCTGCGACGATCGGCCAGGTGAACGGATCACCGTAGATGGCGGCCGCCAGCACCGCCGTCGCCGCAGTGCCGCAAGCGCCCCAGATGCCGTATGCGACGCCGACCGGCATCCCGGTCCGCAACACCATCGTCAGCAAGATGAACGAACCGACGTAGCCGACCACGACCACCACCAGCCACGCCGAATGGTCTTGCGACGCCCGCAAAGCCAGCGTTGCCGCGACCTCGACCGCAATCGCCGCGATCAGCAGCACCCACTTCCGCACGCGACCAACCTATGCCACGCCATTTAGGTAGCCTTCTCCACCATCGGCGTCAGCACCTGGTGCGAACCGCCGAAGTTCGACGTCGTCGCCGAAGTTCGGATCGGCGGGCGGCATCGAGATGTAGGTGACGAACAACCGGGCGAACACGTCGGCCAACCAACGCACGTGCTGCGACGGTGTGCCGGGCGCCTCGCCGTGAATGTAGTTGGCGATGAAGGCCGATCCCATTGCCAGCAGTTCGACGGAGTCGGCGATCGGGGCCGGCTCGAGTTGTCCGGCGCGGCGCAGTATCGGGTGTTCTCTGGCGAATGTGACCGCAGCGATGAACGCCTCGGCCACCCCCTCGTGCGGATCCTCGACGGCGTCGATCGCGTCGGCGACCGCGGCGAGGAAGCTGTGTCTCGCGTCGTACCAGCGCCTCGACCAGGTCGTCGCGGCGCGGGTAGCGACGGTAGGCCGTCATCCGGGACACGCCAGCGCGGCGGACCACGTCTTCGACCGTAATCCGTTGCAGCCCAACGGCCGCCGCTTCGTGCAGAGCGGCGTCCAGTATGCGTTGGCTGGTGCGGTCGGCCGCCAGGTCCACGCTGCCACCCATGGTCGCGCCGCCGACCACCTCGATCAGGTGGCCGTCGATCACAGCGCGGCGGCCTTCGTCAGCGCTGCACCGGCGACGCGTTGACGCGCGAGTTGCACATAGCGCGGTGTGCCAAACGCCCAGCGCAACCTGCGCGCGTCCAACTGCAGCGCCGGATCGATCAGCGCGCGGGTCAGCGCCGGGGGATGGCCGAAGCCGATCAGCTCGCGCGCCCACCGCGGAGCGCGGCTCATGCCCGCGTAGATCGCGAAGCGGTGCAGTTGGCGATCGACTGGCCCAGGCAGGGTGGGGAAGAACGGCGACGTCATCAGGAAGTCGATGAACTCCCGCGTCTGCGCGTTCACGCTCAGGCGGGGCCGCATGGTCTCGATATAGTCATCGAGCTCGGCGACCGTCGTCGGCACCCACTCGGCGCCGCCCATCCGACCGATCACCGCCTGCTCGGCGACACGTGACGCAAATCTCCCGGTTATCTTTGCTACCGCTGGGTATTTTCGAGGCATGAGCACCGTTGTCGAAACCGCCTACGGCCCAGTCCGTGGGATCGACGACGGCCGCGTCAGGTCGTGGACAGGGGTGCGCTACGCCGCCCCGCCGACCGGCGACCTCCGGTGGCGGGCGCCGCAGCCGCCCGAGAAGTGGACCGACGTCGCCGATGCCAGCGTCTTCGGGGCGGTCTGTCCCCAGCCGGTCGAGCCTCGGATCCCCATCGACCTCGGCGCGCCGCAGGGCGACGACTGCCTGACGCTGAACATCTGGGCGTCGTCGGATATCGCCGGCGGCGACCGAAAGCCGGTAATGGTGTGGATTCACGGCGGCGCCTACGTCCTTGGTTCGGCGAACCAGCCGCTGTACAACGGGCGAGTGCTGGCCGCAGGCGGCGACGTGGTCGTCGTCACCGTGAACTACCGGCTCGGCGCGTTCGGGTTCCTGGACCTGTCGTCGTTCAGCACGCCAAAACGGCGGTTCGACAGCAACCTTGGGCTGCGCGACGTGCTGCATGCCCTGCACTGGATCCGCGACAATATCGCTGCTTTCGGTGGCGACCCCGACCGCGTCACGGTGTTCGGCGAGTCGGCGGGCGCGGGCATCATCACCACCCTGTTGACCAGCCCGGCCGCCGCCGGATTGTTCGCCGGCGCGATCGCGCAGAGCTCACCGGCCACGTCGGTG
>JBKOYU010000758.1:0-2707 GCA_046725575.1 Actinomycetota bacterium
AGGCCGGCCCGTTGGACGCCGAGGAACTCCGCGAGAGACTCGGCCTCCATCCTCGTAGCGCGCGGGACTTCTTCGACGCCCTGGTCGCGCTCGGGATGCTCGATCGCACGGACGGCCGATACTCGAACACTCCAGAGACGGACCTCTTCCTGGACCCGGCGAAGCCCACATATGTGGGTGGGGTACTGGAGATGTCGAATGCTCGCTTGTACACATTTTGGGGATCGCTGACCGAAGGATTGAGGACGGGCCTGCCGCAGAGCGAAATGAAGCAGGGCGGCGAGTTCTTCGAGAACGTTTACGCCGATCCCGACAAGCTCGCTCAATTCACCGGCGCGATGACCGGGCTCAGCCGTGCGACGGGCGAGGCGATTGCCGCCAAGTTCCCCTGGCGCGACTACGGCAGTGTGATCGATATCGGGTGCGCCCAAGGCGCTGTCCCTGTCGCGATCACGACCGCCCATGACCATCTGACGGGCGGCGGCTTCGACCTGCCACCCGTGGAGCCGATCTTCAATTCCTATGTCGCCCAGTACGGTCTAGCCAACCGGCTCCGATTCATCCCCGGTGACTTCTTCGCCGACCCGTTACCGAACGCCGACGTGCTCATCATGGGCCACATCCTGCACGACTGGGAACTGAACCAAAAGCTTCAGCTTCTGCAGAAGGCCTATGACGCGCTGCCCAACGGCGGCGCGTTGATCGTCTACGAAGCGATCATCGACGACGACCGGCGCCACAACGCATTTGGTCTCCTAATGAGCCTCAATATGTTGATCGAAGGGCTTGGCTTCGATTTCACGGGTGCAGATTGCCGCGGCTGGATGGCCGATACGGGGTTCAGCGAAAGCTACGTCGAACACCTCGTGGGCCCTGACTCGATGGTGGTCGGGATCAAGTAGCGGCTAACGGGCCGCGACGGGCGCCCCGCTACCCGCTCCCTCATGCCTGGAGCGTGGTTAGTGACGGCGGACGCTGGCGATTGGTCGGTCGAGACCACCATTACCGTCCAAAAGTGGTGGTCGTCAGACGGTGAAATTCATTGATCGGCCGCGCTTTTAACTCTGATGAGGGGTAGCCAAGCCATCGAACCGTTTTCAGCGCTTTTCCTCGTCGGCTTCGTCGTCGCCTACTTCAAGTGGATCGCCGCGGCTGTCGTCGCATACCTGGCGTACCGCTGGGGTCGGGCGGCGTGGGGACGGCACTGCGTGGCCGCCGACGCATGGCAGCGTGAGCGGGGAGCGATCGCAGCCCGCGCCGACCAACAGCACGCCTGGGTGATCGCAGGCGACCCACGAGGCACCTACGGCGCCGAGGTCGCGTGACTGGGTCACGGGCAGATCTTCCGACGACACAGGGCAAAATCGCCTGCGGGGAACCGGACACCGGCCGTCGGCCGGGGGAGTTGGTGTGCCAGCTAGTACAGACGACCGCCTGGCAAGTGGATCATCCATCCGCCGACGCGACGCCCGAACGGGCCACCAGCTCGGGACGCCCGGGTCGGTCGGGCCTGTCTGCGTTTCATTGAGTGAAAGGCGGACGGAACTTTGTTGGCTCCGTACCATACTCGGGGAGAACAGTCTTTTGGGGGAAGGGACTTTCGGTGTCGTCAACACACAGTCCAGATGAGACCGGATCCTCGCAGCTATCAAATCAGGCGCGCTCAAGACCACGATCGGTGCTCCACCTGCGGTGCGCGTGCGAGGTGAGCGGTACCCAGCAATCAAAGACGTATTCAGACACGGGTTCGATGAGGCATCGGTTACACGTTACGAGGACTACTGCCAAGAGCAAATGAAATTAGCGTCCGCCGAGGCTGAAAAAGATCATCAGGCGTTAGTCGGCGCCTCCGCGAAGTACCAAGCTGACTTGGTCGCAGCAGCCGCCGCGCGCCGGGCTGCGCTGTTGGACTCACTGCCGGTGGGCAGGCTGAATTCCTCCAGACAGCACTTGCTATCACTGCGGAAAACCCCGCAGCCGGCCCGTCACACACCGACGACATCATTGTGTTCAGCCACATGCAACCGGGGAACAGCTTCGCGACGTTTACCCGCCACCGATTCGTTACCCGGGACAACTGGGTGACATTCTGGTTCGCCTGGTACAACGGCGAGCCGCAGCCGGTATCGCTTCACGTGTCCGGTGGGCTGCTCCTCGACGGCAGTGCCCGGCTGTTTGCAGAAGGCGGATTCTTCGGCGGCGGCCAGTGCAGCCTCGGGCTGGAGGCATGGCTACAGCCACTCCGGTGGTGGCTGCCGAGCAACCAGACCACCCCCTCGCGTTTCCAATTTTCGAGCATCCACCATTTCCCCGCCGTGGCTGTGGATAACGACCATTGGGGCGCGGGTCAAAGCACCCAGTTTCCGCTAACAGGGGCCGGCGGAGGCAACTGGGACAGCTTTGTTGTGCCCGCGCGGAGTTCGGCCGTCATCAAGATGATCCTGGTGCTCAACTTTTTCGTCGATGACGGCACCGTCGATGTCGACTTCGAATCCGGCGACTTCCGCGTCACCTGCCCCGGAATACTGCTGATCCGCGACGCCTAGCACCGTTGCCCGAACAGGCACCCTCTCGGCGCCGGGCCAGGTCCTCGTCGGCCACCCGGGCCTGCCTCGACGATGGCAGCGGATACACCACCTGGACATGCCGCACCTGCGACGAGACGGTGCACGGGCCGCCGCTCAACACGCACTGCACTTGCCTGGAT
>JBKOYU010000909.1:0-2577 GCA_046725575.1 Actinomycetota bacterium
TTGTAGATCCGGTCGTAGCTGGCGATCGATCCGCCGCCGGCACCGAGGGTGAGCAGGTGGATCATCGGGACCGACACCAGCCAGCGGTCGATCGTGGGCTGGAAGTCGTAGTGCTTGACGCCGCCCTCGGGCACCAGGCCGATGTCGAAGGACGTTCCACCCATGTCGGTCGTGATGATGTGCCCGAGACCGGTGGCCCTGGCCAGGTGTTCGCCCGCCCCGACACCCGCGACGGGACCGGAGTGGATGGTCTGCAGCGCGTCGGTCGAGTTCATCTGCGCCATGCCGCCGGAGTTGTGAATGACGAGCATCGGCTTGGTGTAGCCGGAGTCGCGCAGGTTGCTCGAGAGCTGTCCGAGTGCGTGGAACATGATCTCGTGCAGGAAGCCGTCGACGATCGTCGAGGTGGCACGGACGTACTCGCCCTTACGGCCGGACACCTGATGCCCCAGCAGCACCGGGATCGCACCGAGTTGGTGGGCCGGGTACTCCTCGAGGATCAGCTCGAGGATCCGCTGCTCGTGTTCCGGGTTCTCGGTCGAATTCACCAGAGACACGACGATGGCTTCTGCACCGTTGTCGACGAGTTCACGCACCGCCTGACGGACATGGTTCTCGTCGAGGGGCACCACGACCTTGCCCGCGGAGTTGACCCGCTCGCGCACCGATCGGATGAGCCTGCGGTGGACCAGCGGTTCCGGGCGCTCCGCGGCCGGCAGGTTCTGCTGCATGGACGGATCGAGTCCCTCGCCGTAGCCGCGGCCACGCGAGAGCGGAATCGTGTCCTCGAAGCCGTGGGTGACCAGGGCCCCCACCCTGGGACCTTTGCGCTCGATGAGTGCGTTCGTGCCGAGGGTGGTCGCATAGCGAACGGAGTCGACGCCGGACAGAACCTCTTCGCGATCGAGGTCTGCTCGGCTGCATGCGAGGTCGAGGGCCTCGTTGAAGCCCAGGGCGAGGTTGTGATGAGTCGTCAACGCCTTGGCCTCGATGTGCTTGTCGTCCCAGACGAAGAAGCAATCGGTGAAGGTGCCGCCGATGTCGACGGAGATGCGTTTCATTTGGGTGGTCTCCTTACTAGCCGTGCAGTCAGTGGTGGTGTCTTGCGGCGCCGGCTTCGGCGTCTTCGCCCGGCCCGTAGGTGATCGCTGTTTGCGGATCGACTCCGCGTTCAAGCCATTTCGCGCGGAGGGAATCGACGTCCCAGATCATGTCGACCGTCGGCGGATGTCCCGGCGGCAGGTACTCCGTCTCGATCTGAGTTCCGCAGCCGGGGCAATAGAACTCCAGAATCCGGCAGAAGTTGGGGTCCGGGGCGAACGTGAACTCGTACTTGTCGGGGTCGATGATCGCCTGGTGGATCTCGCGCGGGTCACGGTCGTAGACGAGCGTGCCCTCCTTGTAATTGCCTCGGGCACTGCCAAGTTCGTGATCGCAGACTCGGCACACCCATTGTTCGGTGCCCAGGTCGATCGTGAGGTATTCGGTCATCGGAACGCGCATGGTGTCAATCTCTTTCGTAGATTCGAAGGGTCGGTTCAGGGGAGGTCGGTGAGGAGGAGATCGCCCGCGCCGGATACCTCGAACGTCCAGCCCGGGAGAACACGGGCTGTGTAGAAGGGGCCCTCGACGATCGCCGGGCCCTCAGCGACGGCACCGGGCTGTTGGTCGACGAGCGTGTACACCGACACTTCGTCCACGGTGTCCGCAGCCGACCTGACCCACCGAGAGCCTGACGGCACAGCTCGGTGCACGGTCACCGCGTCGCCGGTGTCGATGGTCACGTGCTGCAGCGCGTGGCGGACATCGAGCGTCAGCGAGGACTGCTGCCCGGCCTCGGTGTCGGGAGCATCGCCGACGCTGTAGTCGGATTCGGACACGATCCCCCCGGCAGGGTCTTCGACGACCAGTTTCCATGTCACCGCGCAGGCGGCGAGTTCGTAGCCTTCCTGGAACATGTCCCGTTCGGCCCGCTCGAGCATCGAGTCGTACGCTTGCCTTGCAGCTTCGGCGCTCGGCTCGGGAAGGGCGAATTCGTAACTTTGCGCGATGTCGGAGAAACCGATGCCGAAGGCGGAGAACACCGCGGCCATCTTCGGGATCAACACGCTGTGCACTCCGGTCAATTGCGCCGCTCCGCAGGCGCTCATCGGGCCGGCACCGCCGAACGCCGCGACGGCCGTCTCGCCCGGATCGTCGATAGCCGATGCGAACGACTCGGCGATCCGCTCGAAGTACGCGGATTCCATTCTGACCAGGGCCTCTTCGACGCTAATGCCAAGCGGATCCGCGACGGCCGTGCGGATCGCGGACTTCGATCGCTCGGCGTCGAGTGAGAACCCGCCGTCGAGGTAGGTGTCCGGATCGAGGACCCCGAGCAGCAGGTTGACGTCGGTGATGGTGGCGTCGGTGCCGCCGAATCCGAAGCACGCGGGTCCGGGGGCGGCCCCGACGCTTTCCGGGCCGACGGTGATCTCGCCGTCCTTGACGGCGATGATCGAGCTCCCGCCGACGCCGCTCGATTGCACGTCGCTCATCGGGATGGAGATCGGTGCGCCCTCGATCGACCCGCGCCGG
>JBKOYU010000461.1:0-2065 GCA_046725575.1 Actinomycetota bacterium
ACTCAGCCTCGGCGACCAACGAGTACACGATCTTCGCACCTGTGGCCTTTGCTAGTTCGAGATGGCCGGAGAGGAAGTCGGCGTGGAAGTGGGTCTCAATGACAAGGTCAATCGTGAAACCGAGGTCCTTCGCATCGGCGAGGTACCCCGACACGTCCCGCTGCGGATCCACGACGACGGCGCGTTTGGTTGTCTCGTCGCCGATCATGGTCCGCCGTCGTTGCGCATCCACTGAAAGGATGACCCGCGAGGGTCTATCACGACGAGGTCGGCGGTGCGAATTGTGTGGTCCGCAACGCCGAGCTTTATGAACCGTGTCGCCGTCAGGCGTGCACGGTGATCGTTACGTCGCGTTAGTGTCGTTCCCGGGCTTGTTGTTGGCGCCGGCTCCGCTGTCGTCGGTGCTGGCCCCGCTCTTGGTGGTGCTCACGCTGGTGGCGGCGGAGCCATTATTGGTTGTGCTCGTGTCGTGGGCGCCGGAGCCCTACGTCAAGCATCAGCCGACGTCGTACACAAATTAGGGCGCCCCCCGCGGCGCCCCCGGCAGGACTCGAACCTGCGACCAACCGCTTAGAAGGCGGCTGCTCTGTCCGCTGAGCTACGGAGGCAGCGCACCGGAGTCTATCTCGCGGTGGGTGGGAATCCCGCGCCCGCAACAGCTATATAAAGCCACTCCGTCGTGCCGGGCGGCGGACTAGCGTGGTCACCACAGACTGCGAAGAAGGAGGAGAGCGGCGAGGATGAGCGACGTGCCGGAACTCGACGCGGACGGACTTCCGGAGGAACTCAGCGCGTTCGACCAGATACTGCATCGCGGAGAAGCGCACCCGCGCACGCGCTCCGGCATCATGACCGTCGAGCTGCTCGACGCCACCCCGGACTGGGAGGCCTACCGCGCGAGGTTCGATGCCGCCTCACGCAAGGTTCTTCGGCTACGGCAGAAGGTCGTCATGCCGACACTGCCCACCGTGGCGCCGCGCTGGGTCGTCGACCCGGATTTCAACCTCGACTTCCATGTACGACGGCTGCGGGTCCCTGAGCCGGGCACTCTTCGCGAGGTGTTCGATCTCGCCGAGGTCGCAGCGCAGTCACCGCTCGACATTTCCCGGCCGCTGTGGACCGCAACCCTCGTCGAGGGCCTCGAAGGTGGCCGCGCCGCCGAGATGGTGCACTTCAGCCACGCCGTGACCGACGGTGTGGGCGGCGTCGAGATGTTCGCCAACCTCTACGACCTCGAGCGCGATCCACCATCGCAGGCCCCTCCGCCGCTGCCGGTTCCTCAGGACCTGTCACCCAACGACCTGATGCGCCAAGGACTTAACCGGCTTCCGGGCACCATCGCCGGCCGGGTACGCGGCGTGCTGTTCGGCGCGGCGCACGTCGTCGGCAAGATGGTCCGCGACCCGATATCGCGGATGGGCGACGTCGTCGAGTACGCGATGTCCGGTGCCCGCGTCGTCGGGCCAGTCGCCCCGCCGTCGCCGGTCCTGCGCCGCCGCAGCCTCTCGTCGCGCAGCGAGGCCATCGACATCGAATTCGGCGCTCTGCACAAGGCAGCCAAGGCGGCCGGCGGCTCCATCAACGACGCCTACCTGGCCGGGCTCTGCGGTGCCTTGCGCCTCTACCACCAAGCCAAGGGCGTACCGATCGACGCGCTGTCGATGGCTGTACCAGTGAACCTGCGGTCCGACGCGGATCCAGCGGGCGGCAATCGATTCGCCGGGGTCAATCTCGCCGCGCCGGTGGGCCTGCACGATCCGGAAGTGCGCATCAAGAACATCCGTTCGCAGATGACGCGTAAGCGTGAGGAGCGTGCGATCGACATGGTCGGCGCCATCGCCCCGGTGCTCACATTGATGCCGGACTCCGTGCTCGAGTCGATGGCCGGATCGATCGTCAACTCCGATGTCCAGGCCAGCAACGTGCCGGTCTACGCGGGCGACACTTTCATCGCGGGGGCGAAGGTCCTGCGGCAGTACGGCATTGGACCCTTGCCAGGCGTGGCGATGATGGTCGTGCTGATCTCCCGCGCCGGCTATTGCACGATCACCACGCGCTACGACCG
>JBKOYU010000654.1:0-3703 GCA_046725575.1 Actinomycetota bacterium
GTGCTGCGCTTCGCTGTCGTCGGCGACAAGATCAAGGAAATCGACATCGACGCCGACCCGCAGCGGTTGCGTCGCTTCAGTTTGGCTGTGCTGGACTGATAATGCGTATGTGGAATTGCTGACCGGCTTCGGGCTGGCCACGGCGGCTGGGCTCAACGCCTACATCCCGTTGCTGGCGCTCGGCCTGCTGTCTCGGTTCACCGATCTGGTGACGTTGCCCCACGGCTGGGCCTGGCTGGAGAACGGCTGGGTGATGACGATCGTCGCCGCGCTGCTGGTCGTCGAGATCGTCGCCGACAAGATCCCCGCAGTGGACAGCATCAACGACACCATCCAGACGTTCGTCCGCCCGACGGCCGGCGGCATCGTCTTCGGGTCCGGCACCGCGGCACAGACATCCGCGGTGACCGACCCGGGCGCGTTCGCGCAGTCGGGTCAGTGAATTCCGGTGGCCATCGGAGTAGTGACCGCGCTGGTGGTGTCGCTGACGAAGTCGACGGTGCGACCGGCGGCCAATGTCGCCACCGCGGGCATGGCCGCGCCGGTGCTGTCCACCATCGAGGACGTCACCAGCGTCGGGCTGGTGTTCCTGGCGATCCTGGTACCGCTGCTGGTGCTGGTGGCCGTGGTCGCGTTGGTGTGGGCGGTGGTGCGGATGGTGCGCCGGCAACGACGCAAGGCCGCGGCTTAAATAATCCCCGGGTCGCTTCGCTCCTGCCCGCCGTTAGATCCAGACGCCCTTACCCACGGCGACGACTCCGCCCGCGCTGATCGCAAACCGCTCGCGGTCCTTCTCCACGTCCACGCCGACCATTTCGCCCGGCCCCACAACGACGTTCTTGTCCAGGATCGCGTGGCGCACCACGGCGCCGCGACCCACCCGGGTGCCGGGCATGATCACGCTGCCCTCCACGATCGCGCCGTCGTCGACCACCACGTTGGACGACAACACCGAATTGCGAACGGACGCAGCCGAAATGATGCTCCCCGCTCCGACTACGGACTCCTGCGCCGAGCCACCGTTGACGAACTTCGCGGGCGCCAGCATCTCCGACTCGCCGCGGATCGGCCAGCGCTTGTTGTAGAGGTTGAACACCGGGTGCACTGACACCAGATCCATATGCGCGTCGTAGAACGCATCGAGGGTCCCGACATCGCGCCAGTAGCCGTGGTCGCGTTCGGTGGCGCCGGGGACCTCGTTGTTGTTGAAGTCGTACACGGCCGCCATGCCGTCGCCGACCAGCCGCGGGATGATGTCGCCGCCCATGTCGTGGTCGGAGTGGTCGTCGTCGGCGTCGGCGCGGATGGCGTCGATGAGCACCTTCGTGGTGAAAATGTAGTTGCCCATCGACACGAACGTCTGCTCGGGATCGTCGGGCGTGCCCGGCGGATCGGCCGGCTTTTCGATGAAGCCGCGGATGCGGCCGGACTCGTCCGAGTCGATGCAGCCGAATGCGGTGGCCTCGGCCCGTGGCACCCGGATACCGGCCACCGTCGCCCCGGCGCCGCTCTCGATGTGGAAATGGACCATCTGCTCGGGGTCCATCCGATACACGTGGTCGGCGCCGAACACGACGATGTAGTCGGGATCCTCGTCGTATATGAGGTTCATCGACTGGTAGATGGCGTCTGCGGAGCCGGTGTACCAGCGCGGGCCGAGCCGCTGCTGAGCCGGCACCGGAGTGATGTACTCGCCGGCAAGCCCGGACAGCCGCCAGTTCTGCGAAATGTGGCGATCCAGCGAATGCGACTTGTATTGGGTCAGCACGCAGATTCGCAGGTATCGCGCGTTCACCAGATTGGACAGCACAAAGTCGATCAGCCGGTAGGCGCCGCCGAACGGCACCGCTGGCTTGGCGCGGTCTGCCGTCAGCGGATAAAGCCTCTTGCCCTCTCCGCCCGCCAGGACGATGCCCAGCACGTGTGGCAATTCCCGCATGGATCAAACCTATCGGCCGGTACTGCACTCGGCTAGCCATTCGGGCTATTGATCAAACTTCTGACGGGCTGCCCGTCAAGGTAATTGGCGCCTTCGCGTTCAAAAACAAGGTTTATGCGGACGCGACGACTCACATTTTTGACTACGGTCGACACTATGCGGGTGGCGATGATGACTCGGGAGTATCCACCCGAGGTTTACGGCGGCGCGGGCGTACACGTCACCGAGCTTGTCGCGCAGCTGCGCCATCTGTGCGAGGTCGACGTGCACTGCATGGGGGCGCCGCGTCCCGGGGCGTTCGTGCACCAACCCGATCCGGCTCTCAAGGGCGCCAACCCGGCGCTGTCGACGCTGTCGGCGGACCTCAACATGGTCAACGGCGCGTCGAACGCCACCGTCGTGCATTCGCACACCTGGTACACCGGCCTAGCCGGGCATCTGGCCGCGCTGCTGTACGGCATTCCGCACGTGCTGACCGCGCATTCGCTCGAACCGATGCGGCCGTGGAAGGCCGAACAACTCGGCGGCGGCTACCGCGTGTCGTCGTGGGTGGAGAAGACCGCGGTCGAGGCCGCCGACGCGGTGATCGCGGTCAGTTCCGGCATGCGCGACGACGTGCTGCACACCTACCCTGCGCTGGACCCGAACCGGGTACACGTGGTGCGCAACGGGATCGACACCGACGTCTGGTATCCCGTCGAGCCGCAGCCGGGCGACTCGGTGCTCGAAGAGCTCGGCGTGGACCGGAATCGCCCGATCGTGGCCTTCGTCGGACGCATCACCCGGCAGAAGGGGGTCGCGCATCTGATCGCGGCGACCCACCACTTCGCGCCCGAGATCCAGTTGGTGCTGTGCGCGGGCGCACCGGACACTCCCGAGATCGCGGCCGAGGTGACGTCGGCGGTGCAGGAGCTGGCCCGCGTCCGCAGCGGCGTGTTCTGGGTTCGCGAGATGCTGCCGATCGGCAAGATCCGCGAAATACTCTCAGCAGCAACGGTTTTCGTGTGCCCATCGGTGTACGAACCGCTGGGAATTGTGAACCTCGAGGCGATGGCCTGCGCGACGGCGGTGGTCGCGTCCGATGTCGGCGGCATACCGGAGGTGGTCGCGGACCGTCAGACGGGTCTGTTGGTGCACTACGACGCGAGCGACCCGGCCTTCTTCGAGCGGCGGCTGGCCGAGGCGGTCAACTCGTTGGTGGCCGATCCCGAGCGCGCGCGCCAGTACGGCCAGGCCGGGCGGGAGCGCTGTATCCAAGAATTCTCCTGGGCGCACATCGCCGAGCAGACCCTGGAGATCTACCGAAAGGTGTCTTCGTAGATTTCGGCGTAGTTCGTCACGCTCACCGCGACCAACTGCCGCCGTGATTGGGCATCGCGTGCAATGGTGGGTCCCGGCGTGCAATGGGCCTAGCTGGTGACGCCCCTGAGTTCGTCGCCGAGGGCGGCGGCTTCTTCCGGTGTGAGCTCGACGACAAGTCGCCCGCCGCCTTCCAGTGGTACCCGCATCACGATGCCGCGCCCCTCCTTGGTTGCTTCTAGTGGACCGTCTCCGGTCCGGGGCTTCATCGCCGCCATCGAGTGCTCCCTCCACATGAGCCTGCCCGCTCGGGCTACTGATCTTCCCCCTATTGTTCCCTATCCGCGCCGTTCGATGTGCGAAGACCGTTACTGATGTGTTGTCGGCCGTTGCTGGCCAGTGCCGGGGTAACGGTTGCCCGGCCCAGGTGCCGCGTTCTTGCCCGGCTGGGTGAACGGGATTCGG